>JASLXW010000031.1:0-14468 GCA_030740135.1 Nitrospinota bacterium | reverse complement strand
GGGAGCTGGCGAAGCGCTTCGACGAAAACTTTCGGCAGTACGCCGACCAGGCGACCGAAGAGGTCGTCGCGGCCGGGCCGAAAACCGCTTAGCCGAAAAGCGTCCCCCGGGGAGCGGCCTCGATGGCCACGGACGCCACGACGCCCGTCGATATCCGCATCGACAAGAAGCGGCTATTCTACGTTGCCTGGAAGGACGGCCACGTCAGCCGGTTTCCCCTCGGCTATCTCCGCAAGATCTGCCCGTGCGCGACGTGCAACGACCTCCGGCAGAAGCTTTCCGACGCACAGCCTCAACCTCCGGCCGGCGGCGGCTTCACGAGCCTGAACGTCCTCCCGGACGCCGCCCCGAGGCCGGTCGGGTCCACGGAGATCACCGAAGCCCATCCGGTCGGCCGGTACGCCCTTCAGTTCGTCTGGAGCGACGGTCACGACACCGGGATTTATTCCTTCGACATCCTCCGCGCGCAGTCACCCGCCGACCCCTATCAAGCGGATGAAATGTGGGAGGGAAAGCCCGTGTCCCGGCTCGGCGAGGACCTCGAGGCTGAATCCCGCGCGAAGAACGCCCCGCTCTGGGAGTAGCGGCCTCTAAGGGACGTCCATCCCGGGAGAGAGGAGATGCAACGCGGGGTATGAAGGGGCAACCACGGGCCTCTGAAGGAGGCGGGGCGGCTTTTGGGAGCTTACGGTGATCGTGGTTATGGCGATGGATTCAAACAGGGGCTGGGCGAGAAGCGGGCCGGAGGAGATCAGGAGGGCAAAGGCAGTCGCGGAAAAGGCCATGGCCCTGGCGGTCTCTGCCGTGAAACCGCCGGAGCAGCGCCTTTTTCGCCGGAAAATCTGTTCAGTCAATCGTTTTCCCGATCGGAACAAAGGGGACAGTTTTACACCGCCGTTTACATACACTGGTTCAAGATCTTCTTGGAAACGGGGTCGGAAAGCTGGCATCTACAAGTCGCTGGTTGGTGTCTCACACAAAAAAGTGATCGGTGATCCTGTATTTGTGCCTTGTTTTTATTATGTTAAGGGAACCAGATCTTGCAGGGGTCTACATGTCCCGCTTCACCTGCACTCTTCTGGTCCGGGTATTCAACCCAATTGCCGATTATGGTATCTCTCTTATTGGCCATCCAACAATCCGGACAATGATAAGGACGGGGCTTTCCGTGCGGCTCCTTCGTTGGGTTATAGGTGGTTGCGACCAATGGGAACGGAGGATGGACGTGACCGAATTTGAATTTCCTCGCGATATTACTCTCCTCTTAAGAACGCTTGCAATCTTTACACATTTCCATCAATAGCCGGTCTTCCGGCTTGCCTCTCGATATTTACAGCATTCACATGAGCGAGATGGCGGCGGAGGGGAAGGTTGGTCGAGAACTTCTAATACACCGGCAAGAAACCGGATGAAGGATCGTTCATCAAGGGGAATTTCTAGCCAATGCAAGCCTCCATCAAGAGAGACTTCGCTCTGTGGATGGTTTCTAAAGCTGTTTGGATCGAAGACGAGGAGCCCTAATCGGGAGATAGGGCGAAGAGCGAAATTGCCTGGAGCAGCATTTTCAAGTGAGTAGGCGTAAGCATGTAGTTGGCGGCCGTAGAGAGAGACGTGCTCGGATTTTGTCTTCGAGGTTTTGAAATCGATAACTCCGTAGGTGCCATCATCAAATTTGACAACTGTATCGAACTTGCCTCGTACAAAACAGGTTGAGTCCCTTCCAAGTCGCGCTCTTGCCGGTCTCAATGAGAGCAAGAGAAAGGGGAAGATAGGCATCAGCAAAGTCTGGTGCCAAGCGAAGAACTTCTCGATAGGTATCTATCGCCTCCTCATATCTTTTGACATTGCTGTACACGTATCCAAGGGCATAGTGAGCTTGGGCTGATTCTGGGTCGAGATGGATGGCCTTTCTAAATGACTCAATTGCCTCCTTGTATTGTCCCCTGCTCCGTATAAATCGAGCCTAGATTGTTGTGTGCTCCACCATATTCTGGATCAAGTCGGATGGCTCGCTTCCTTCGGAATGGCGGAGATTTGAAGATTCCTCCGTGCGCTAATCCTCCTGAGGCCAGTAGCCTTCGTAAGACGTGTCCGTCCCGTTGAGCCACGCCCGCGTGCCGAGCCCGATGATGGAGCTTTCATGAAAGTTCCACAGATGCATCTCGTAGGTCTTGAGACCCCGGACGTGGAAGGGATCTTTCTCGACGATCTCCCGGGCCTCTTCCTCCGTCTCGGTGAACAGAACATAAAACCCCACCGGGTCGAGGCCGGGGGCGAGCTCTCCCAGCGGTCCCGCCGCGAAGAGCTTTCCCGCATGCTCGGACTCGAACTGAAATTTCAGGTGGTCTTTCAGACTTCGATTGGCCTCTTCCGGACTCACGCCCGGGACCGACTTGGACAAAATCCAGTAAAGCGGCATTTTGCGCTTCCCTTCTTCCATGAGGACCGGCTTGGTGCGCCCCTCAACGCTACGTCCGTCAATGGATGCGGAGGGAACGTCGCGGCGCCCCCGCGAACGAGTGATCCCTTACGACGGATTTCCGACCTTTCAAACCTGCGATGGCGCGCGGCCCCATGGGGCTACACGCCATCGCCGGAGGATGGATGGTCCGACGGCCATCTTGGCCGCCTTCCGAAGGCGAGCTGGAAGCCCGCCCCAGCAGCGTGCAGGGGCGCGTCTTACAAAGCTTGTTCCGAGTAGCCGAGCGAAGCACCCGCCGCCGCCAAACCCAAAACCAAAGCGGCCTTCGATTACTGATTGCTCCTGGTGACAACCTTCGCCTCAAGGGTGAATGATCACCCGGATGGCCCCATCAATGCGCTTCACCGCCGTCTCAAGGGCCGTGGCGAACTCCTTGAGCGGGAACGTGTGCGTGATGAGGGATTTTACGTCGATCTTCCCTTTTTCGATGAGGGGGATCACCTCCGGGCAGGTGTTCGGGTTGGCGCGCAGGCCGTAAACATCAATCTCGTTCAGCGTAATCTTTGTCAGCGGCAGGGGGATGTCTCCGAAGGTGTTGCCCGCATAGCAGATTCGCCCTCCCTTCTTGATGATTTCGATGGCCTCTTTGCACGACTTCGGCTGGCCGGCCGTTTCGATAACGGCGTCCACGCCGATATCGTTCGTCATTTCCCGGACGGTCTTGACCACATCCACCGCTTCAAAATCCACGGTTTCCGCGCCGAAGTCGGCGGCCTTTTTCAGGCGCTCTCCCCGCCCGATAACAATGACCCGTCCGGCCCCCATGGCATCGGCGCACTGAAGGGCCATCAGACCAATCCCCCCGGGCCCGAAAACGGCGACGTTGTCCCCCGGACCGACTTTGGCCCGCTTGGCCGAGTGAAGCGCGATGGCCGCCGGGTCCACCAGGGTCGCTTCGTCGTAGGGCATCGAGTCCGGAATCGGATAGATGCTCTTGACGGAAATGGAGAAGTACTCCGAATAGGCGCCGGGTGAGCAGTGACCATATTGCAGATGGCCGGTTTCCGGCTTCCCGTAGTTGAGACAGAGGGTGTAGCGTCCAAGGGAACAGTTCCGACAGTAGCCGCAGCCTTTGTGGGAGGCGGCGGCGAAGCGGTCGCCGGGTTTGAAATCAGACACCCCTTCCCCCAGGGCCAGGACTTCGCCCGCCCATTCGTGGCCGATGGTGATCGGGTAGTGGGGCGGCCAGTTCCAGGTCTTGCGAAACGCGCCTTCGATCATCTTGCCGTCCGTGCCGGTGTCAATCGCGATGGCGTGAACCCTGGCGAGGACCTCCATCGGGCCGGGCTCGGGGACGGGCACCCTGCGAATCTCGAACTCCTTGGGCGCGGTGAGAACGAGTGCGTCCATCTCCGAAGGGATCGAATTGGACATGACCTTCTCCCTTTCATGATGACCGAGGACGACCGGATGTGAAGCGGAAGATCGATTGTATCTTACTCAAACGCTCAATCAGCGCCAACCGGGAAATGTCATTCCGCCGTCAGAGAATTGGACTGAGCCAGCCCAAGATCACGCCATAGACGATGTGAACGAGGGTGGCGGTGAGCCAGGCTCTCGGGTGGAGTTTGCGGCAGAAGAATCCGTTTCTCGCAATCAGCGGATTGAAAACGCATTGGGAACCCAGGAGGAGGACGCCGCCCCAGATGAGCCCTCTCACGAGAAACGGCCCGGGGAGGCAGGCGCCGGCCGCCGCCGCGTAAATGAAAGCGAACAGCGTTCCGTTCAAAAGGACGGCGGCGAACCCCATCCAGTACGGGGGATTTCCTTCGAACGCTTCTCCAAAGGAGAGGTGTGGGACATGCCTCGTGCGAAGTCCAGTCGGGCCAGACCGAGCTTGTCCGCCCACAGGGCGACCATCATGTGCGCGTAGGTGGCGAAGAAACCGGCCGTTGTCACCATGACGAAAGCGTCGAGCTTCACCAATAATTCTCCTCTTTGGGGCAGTTCCAGAAAAACCGGTCCTTCAGGGTGAACAAATCTCATTCTTCCCCGAACTGGATCATAGAAACCCTGATCTGGATCATGGAACAGGGTCATTGTAAAGAGCGAGTCTACGTGTAATCAAAAGCGAAAGGGATCGTTGCGCCGGCGGAAGGGAGTCTGATTTGGAGAGCCGATTGCCGGGAACGCCGACCCGGGTTGGACGAGGAGAGGTCGCTATCCCGCCGATGATTTCCCTCCGAAATGAAACTGGATGATCGTTCCCGCGCCGAGGAGTCCGAAGGGCTGATGGAGAGACAAAGCGTTCTCCCCGGTCTGCCGAACTTTCGGGTGGAAAGAGGACCGCGACATTGGACAGCATCGTCTGTATCAAGCAGGTTCAGGACCCGGACATCCCTCCCCGGAATTTCAAGGTGGACGAAGAGAATTTGGCCGTCATTCCGCCGGCTGACGCCCGCCTGGTGATCAGCACCTTCGATGAGAACGCCATCGAAGCGGCCATCCGGTTGAAAGAAGCCCACGCGGGCAAGGTGACGGCCCTCACGGTGGGCGACGACCCGGCGAGGGACGCGCTCAAGCAGTGTCTGGCCATGGGATGCGACGACGCGGTTCTTCTCCGGGACGAGGCGTTCGAAGGCTCGGACGCATTCGGGGTGGCGCGCATCCTGGCCGCCGCCGTCCGCAGGATCGGCGCCTTCGACATCATCTTCTGCGGGCGGCTCAGCAGCGACTGGAGTTACGGCGCCACCGGTCTCGCGCTGGCCGAGGCGCTCGCTTTGCCGAGCGTGAGCCAGCTCCAGCGGATCGAGGTGACGAACGGGGGCCTGCGTTGTGAGCGCGCGCTCGAAGACGGCGTCGAAGTGGTGGACGTCTCCACGCCCTGCCTGCTCACGGTGAGCAATGAGATCAACAAGCCGCGCTTCCCCACGGTGAAGGGGATCCTGGCGGCTTCGCGGAAACAGGTTCCGGTCTGGTCCGCGGCCGACGTCGGCATGGATCCCGCCGAGGTCGGCGCGGCGGCGGCGGGGCTGAAGCTCACCCGGTTGTACAAGCCGGACTTCACGGGCGGCTGCGAATTCATCGAGGGAGACACGCCGGAGGACAGGGCCGGGAACCTCGCCCTCCGCCTCCGGGAAGAAAAGATCCTCTGACAGGGGGCCTCGGATGCCGAACGATGTCTTGATCCTGGCCGAGCGCGCGGGCGACCGCCTCGCCGGAGTCAGCAGCGAGCTTTGCTTCATCGGCCGCAAGCTGGCGGACGAAACCGGCGGCTCGCTCATGGGCCTTCTGCTGGGAGGACCGGGCACGCGGGAGCTGGCGAAGGGTTTGATCGCCCTGGGGACCGACAAGGCCCTGGCCGCCGAATCGGACCTCCTGGCCGGGTACACCAATGCGGCGTACACTGAAGTGATCGACGCGGCCGTCGGGGAGACATCGCCCGCCATCTTTCTCGTGGGGAACACCTCCGTCGGCCGGGACGCGGCCCCGCGCCTCGCCTTCCGTCGGAGGATGAGCTACGCGCACGACTGCACGGACCTTTTCCTCGACGGCGGCCGGCTCGCCGCCGTCCGGCCCGTCTACGGCGGGGGCGCCGTCAGCCACGTGCGCTTGAACGGCAGCGGGGCCTCGTCGGCCTCCGTCCGGATGAAAGCCTTTCCCCGGGCGGAGATCCGGGAGGGCCGCTCGGGCGACCTCGTCGAGGTCGAGGTTTCGATCGACGCCGGCGGGCTGAAAATGCGTTTCGTCGAGGCCCGGAGGGTCGAGAGTGAAGGCGTTCGCCTGGAGGACGCGGAGATCGTCGTCAGCGGAGGCCGCGGCGTGGGCGCCGCCGAAAACTTCGCACATCTGGACGAGCTTGCCGCGGTGCTCAAGGCCGCCGTGGGGGCCAGCCGCGGGGCGGTGGACGAGGGCTGGGTCCCGACGCAGATGCAGGTGGGCCAGACGGGCAAGATCGTGAGCCCCAACCTGTACATCGCCGTCGGCATCTCAGGCGCCATGCAGCACATGGTGGGAGCCGGCCCCAGCAGAAACATCGTGGCGATCAACACCGACCCCGAAGCGCCCATCTTCCAGCGGTCCCGTTTCGGGATCGTGGGCGACTACAGGAAAGTTGTCCCGGCGCTCACGCAAAAGCTCAAGGAGCTTCTCTCCTCCTGACCCCGCCGGGGCAACCTCTCATCCCTCGGACCCATGGAGGATCCATCAGTCATGGTCGATTTCAAACTCACCGAGAAGCAGCTCATGCTCCGCGACGTCGTGCGGAAGTTCGTCCGCGAAGAGGTCATCCCCGTGCGCGCCGAGCTGGACCGCGAGCCGGACCCCAAGAAAGGGTTCTCCTGGGATCTCCTGCGGAAGGCGGACGCCATCGGGCTTCGCACCCTTTCCCTGAGCGAGGAGGACGGGGGAATCGAGGCCGACATCATCACGCGCTGCGTGGTGGGCGAGGAGCTGGCGACGGGCGACCTGGGGTTCGCGGTGTGCCTGGACCAAGTCTGGAAGATCTCGGCCGGCATCGCGCACCTGTGCAACGAGGAGCAAAGGGGGCGCTTCATCCCCCTCTTCCGGGACGACCCGGAGTGCTTGCTCTCCATCGCCATCACCGAGCCTTCGGGGGGGTCCAATTACATCGTCCCCATCGAGCGGAAGGACTCCACCCTCCAGGCCCGCGCGGAGCTCCGCGACGGCCGCTGGGTCCTCAACGGGACGAAGCACTTCATCTCGAACGCGGGCCTCTCGAAGCTCTACCTCATCTTCGCCGTCACCGACCCGGAGAAGAACGTCTACGAGCGCGTGAGCGCCTTCGTCGTCCCCCACGACGCGCCGGGTTTTTCCATCGGGAAGGTCGAGGACAAGATGGGCCAGCGGCTCGTGTGGAACAGCACGATGAACATGGAGGATTGTACCATCCCGGAGGAAAACCTGGTCGGCCAGCGCGGCAGGGGCATGGTGGACGTGCTGCGGTTCCTCGCCGAGGAGGGGAGCAACATCCAGGCGGGGGCGACCGTCCTCGGCACCGCCCGGGCGGCCTATGAGGCGGCGCTCGAGCACGCCAACGAGCGCTTCATCGGCGGCAAGATGATGATCCACCATCAACTGGTCCACCACCGTCTCGCCCGAATGAAGATGCGCCTCGACGCCGCGCGCGCCTATCTCTATCGCGCGGCGTACAACATCGACTCCGACGACGAGGAGACCGACTGGTCCATGGCGCCGATGTCCAAGGTGTTCGCCGCAGAAGTCTCTTTCGAGGTGGCCAAAGAGGCGATGGCGTTGTTCGGGGGCTACGGCTACATGAAGGATTATCCGATGGAGAAATACCTGCGCGACGCGACCAGCTTTCTCCACTCCGACGGCGTCAACGACGTCCTCCTCCTTCGCGCGGCGCGGCTCCTCTACGAGCTGCCGGCCGAGCTCTACCAGTGAGCGTCTCGATTTGAAGGGCGCAGGGTCCGGCTCATTCTCCGGCGGGGGCGAACCCGCATTTCTCACCAATTACTCGTCGAGAGGATGGAGGGTCGAACTCCAATAGCGGGTCCACCCATTCGCGAAAGCGGTGTAGCACGGAGGCTCTCAAACGGTCGTACGAAGAAATCTCGGGACGCTGCGCTAAAAGGGAGGTTTCTCGAGACCCCTTTCATGGAAGTCGGCCGCATACGCGAACGCCGTGGGGTTATAGGGCTCGATGTTGATGTCTATCTCCGTATCCACCACAACGGGCCTTCCGGCCTCAAGGGCCTTTCTGAGGGTCGGCTTGATCTCTTCGGGCCTTTCCAGCTTCATGACCTCAGCGCCCAGGGCCTCGCCCATCTTCAGGAAATCCGGGTTCCAGAGCTCCCCGGTCCGCTCGATCCGGTAGTCACAGAAGACCTCCTTCCCGTAGAACTTCTTCATCCTTCTCTCGAACTGGACGGAGCGGTTGTTGAGGACGACCCAGACGGCCGGGATGTCGTATTCCACCGCGGTCGCCACGGCGGTCCCCGTCATCATGAAAGAGCCGTCGCCCACAAAGGCCACGGCCGGGTGTGAAGGATTGGCGAGCTGCGCCCCGATGAGCCCCGGTACGCTCCAGCCCATGCGGATGAAATGGTCGTTGTTCGTGCTGATGAACTGGGATGGGGCCTTCAGGAAGGAGGGGGCGAAGCAGAGGCTAGCGCCCGTGTCGATGAGGATGGAAGTCTCGGGGTCCACTTCCCGGATGACCTCGCCCGCCTCATGGTAGAGCCTTGCGTAGTGCAGCGGCGAGATATCGGACTCCCGCATGTCCTTGACCTTCTCGCGCCATTCGGCGCGCCAGTCGTTGATTTGGCGCAGCCAGGGACTTTCGGCCGCATTCTGTAAGCCCCTCCCCTTCAGCTCGTCGATGAGGGCCCTCAGGGCCAAGCGAGGGTCAGAGACAATGGCGACCTCCGTGGGATAAACCCGGGCGATCTCCTCGGGGTCGATGTCAATCTGAATGAGCTTTGTCGTTTCGGGGATGTCGTATACGGTCCAGCCGGCGGTGGTGAGGTCGGTGAAGCGGTTTCCGATGGAGATCAGCAGGTCGCAGCCTTCGGCCGTCCTGACCCCGTGCTCATCGCCGAATCGCCCCGGAATCCCCACGTAGAGGGGATGATCCTCGGGGAAGGCGCCCTTGCCCGCAAAGGTGGTCCCCACCGGGAGATGAAAGCCTTCGGAGAACTCGAGGAGCTCCGCCCAGGCCCCCGCGTTCAAAAGCCCCGTGCTCACCAGCACAAAGGGCCTCTCGCTCGCCGCAATCAGGTCCGCCGCCCGCCTCACCCCGTCCCCATCCGGTCCGGGGGGATGGAAAAGGGCCCAATCCCGAGGGTCCGGGATTTCCCGCACCTCGGTCTCGGTATTCTGGATGTCGAAGGGCACCTGGACGACCACGGGTCCGGGTCGCCCCGTGCAGGCCGTCTTGTAAGCCCTGACAACCATCTCGAGTGTGGTGTCCGGACGATTGACCATGAGGGCCTTCTTCGAGATGGGCTTGACCATCTGAATCCACTCCTCCGGCCCGTAGCGGTAACTCTCCTGGATTCCGCCCCGGTCGAACCACTGGGAAGGGCCGGCCCCGACCAGGACAACCATGGCCGAATCCTCATAAAAGGCCTCCGCCAGCGGCCCCACGATGTTGGTCGCGCCCGGCCCCCCCGTGGTGCACACCACCGGGGGAGGTCCCCCCCGCCGCATGCGATAGAAGCAATCGGCCATGTGGACGGCGTGGTCCTCGCATCGGGTCCGGATGCCCTTGATCCGGGTCTCGGAGGCCAAGGCGTCCAGAAGGGCCCAGTTGCCGTGGCCGACGTAGCCGAAGAAGTACTCCGTTCCCGCACGCTCCAGGAATTTTGCGATGGCGGTCGAGGTGCGCATCCGGACCATGGCCGATTCCTCCGATGAAGGGAAAACAGGCCCACGCCACGATCCGGAGCAGGCCCCATTCTCAAACGCCGGGCGTTTGCTTGGGTTTCGTTCGGCGCGAAGATGGTCATCGACCCGCGGATCCAGGTATCGGGGGGGCCACCCGGCGGGACCTCCTCTCAAAGGAGAGGGCCACGACTTCCATCAAGACCCGGAACGGCGTTTTCGCCGTTGCGCCTCCAGGGCCCGGAGAATTTTCTCGGGGGTGACGGGCAGGTCGGTGATCCGGACGCCGATGGCGTCCTCGACGGCATTGACGACCGCCGGGGCGGTGGGCAGCATCGAGCCCTCGCTCATCCCCTTCGCCCCGAACGGACCGAGGGGATCTTCCGTTTCGACGATGATGACGTCCATGGGAGGCACGTTTTCCACCCGGGGGATGTGGTAGTCGAGGAAGGAGGCGTTGAGCGTCCTCCCCTCCACCCGGACGAAATCCTCCGACAGGGCCCACCCCAGCCCCATGGCGATGGACCCCTCCATCTGTCCCTCCACGGCCATGGGATTGAGGGGCCGGCCACAGTCGATGGCGGCGGTCATCCGCAGGACGTTCACCCGGCCCGTCCTCGGATTCACCTCGACCTCGGCCGCCTGCGCGCCGAAGCTGTACGCCCCGCTGATGTTCCCCGCGCCGGTCTCGGGATGGAGCTTCTCCACGTCGGGGACATAGTTGCCCCGGCCCAGGATGTTCCCCCCCCCGTCCGCCTTCATGATGGCCGTCACGGCCTCCGCGACGGTCATTCCCAGCTCGGGGTTTCCCGCGACGTGGACCTCCCCGTCGCGCACCCGCAAGTCTTCCGGATGGACCTCCAATAGGTCCGCCGCCTTTTCCACAAGCTGGCGCCTGGCGTCGGCCGCGGCCAGCTTCACGGCGTTGCCGGCCACGAAGGTCACGCGACTGGCGAAGGCGCCTTCGTCCACCGGGGCGAGCTCCGAATCGGCCGACGTGACGTGGACGTCTTCCAGGCGCACCCCGATCTCCTCCGCGGCAATCTGCGCCAGGGCGGTGTCCGAGCCCTGGCCGATGTCGGGCGCCCCCGTGATCAGCGAGATCGAGCCGTCCTCCCGGAGGCGGACGTACGCCCCGGAGGTGTCGTGGACGTACCGGCTGCCCGAGTAGTAGGCGCCCGTGCCCAGGCCCACGCCCCGGCCCAAGGGCAGCTTTCCCCTCTTATATTCCCAGCCGATCCGGTCGGCGGCTTCCCGGATGCACTCCGAGAGACCGCAGCTCGTGACCTTCCACCCGTGGGGGGTGACCTCATCGGGTTTCCGCGCGTTGCGCAGGCGGATCTCCACCGGGTCAATCCCCAGGTCCGCGGCAAGCAGGTCCATCTGGCTCTCGTCCGCGAACCGGGCCTGGAGGTTTCCGAACCCGCGAAAGGCCCCGCCCATGGGCTGGTTCGTATAGACCAGGTATCCCTGATAGCGGAAGTTGGGGACGCGATAGACCAGACTGAGTTGGGCCCCGGCCCGGCCGATGATCAGCACGCCGTGGCTGTTGTAGGCGCCGCTGTCCGCCACGTTGACGCACGCCTTGGCCACCAGCGCGCCGTCCCGCTTGACCCCCGTTTTGAGGGTGAGGTTCATGGGGTGGCGCTGAAGCGTGGTGCAGAACTCCTCGTCCCGCCCGTAGACGATCTTGACCGGGCGCCCCGTGCGCATGGAGAGGAACGCGGCCGTGAAGTCCAGGGAGAGCATCTGGTGCTTGGCCCCGAACCCCCCGCCCAGGTGGGGCTTGATGACGCGGACGTCGCCCTCCCGGAGGCCAAGCGTCCGGGCCAGGTTCTTGGTCAGGACGTAGGGGCTCTGGGTCGTGGACCAGAGGGTCAGCTTCCCGGAGGGTTCGTAGGACGCCAACGCGGCGTGGGTTTCGATGGTGGCGTGCGCCTGGGCCTGAGTGGTGAAGGTGTCCTCCCGGACGTGGTCGGATTGGGCGAACCCCGCCTCCACGTCGCCGACGGCCCAGTTCACCTCCATCCCAACGTTTCGATCCACGTCGTGGATCCTCGGGGCGCCTTCCTTCATGGCCTCGAAAGGGTCGAAGACGGCGGGGATCTCTTCGTAGTCCACCCGGATCAGGTCCACGGCCCGCTGGGCGGTCTCCTTGTCCACCGCCGCCACGGCCGCGACCTCGTCCCCCACGTACCGGACCTTCTCGACGGCCAAGCCCTCCTCATCCAGGGTGTGAGGCCGGGTGGAAAGGATCCCGTACTTCACTCCGAGTGTGTCGCGGCCGCACACGACGGCCTTCACCCCCGGAAGCCTTCGCGCGCCCTCCAGGTCCACGTTCAGGATGCGCGCATGGGGCAAGGGGCTCCGAAGGATTTTTCCGTGAAGCATCCGCGGCAGCTTCAAGTCCGCCGTGTACGCGGCGGACCCCGTCGCCTTGGCCACGGCGTCCAGGCGCGGAAAACTCTTCCCGACGACGCTCCGCTCTGCTCTTTCAACCGTCATTGGACGAATCTCCCCGGCGCGGGATTTCGGCCGCGGCCATGACGGCCTGGACCATCTTGGCGTAGCCCGTACAGCGGCAGAGGTTTCCGGAAAGCGCCCGCTTGATCTCCTCCTCCGTCGGGGCGGGGACAGTACGCAACAGTCCTTCGGCGGACAGGATGGCGCCGGGCGTGCAGAAGCCGCACTGGATGGCTCCCAGACGGACGAAGGCATCCTGAACCGGGGAGAGAACGCCGCCTTCGGCGAGGCCCTCGATGGTCGTCACCGACCGGCCCTCCATGACCACCGCCAGCGTCAGGCAGGCCAAATGAGGCGCCCCGTCCACCAGGACCGTACAGGCCCCACAGGCGCCCTCGTCGCACCCCTCCTTCGCACCGGTCAGCTCCAGGTCCTCCCGCAGGACCTCCAGGAGGGTTCGATGGTGCTCGGCCTCGAGGGTCTCCGCCTCGCCGTTCACCGTCAGGGAAACCGTTTGACGCTCCACTGGATTGTCCTTCCTCGGGCTTCGCTCAGGGCTTGCCCCAAGGGGAAGAGGGGACGAACCTTTCAGCCGGCGGCTTGGCCGTTCACCTTTGCGCCGGCGCGCTCCAAGGCCGTGTGGATGGCGCGCTCCACCACGGTCTCCGTGACCCGCTTCTTGTATCCCACCGTCGCCCGGTAACCAAAGGCGGGATGGATCTCCCGCGCGGCGGCCCGGGCGGCTCGGCGGATCCGGTCGGCTTCGATCGGTCCCTCTCTCAGGATCGATTCGCATTCCTCTCCATTCAGGGGCCGCGATTCCAGCGCCCCCATCCGGACCCGCGCCCAGCGGACGCCCTCGCGTCCCTCGTCGAGCCCAAGGACCACGGCGACGCCCACGACGGCGAACTCGACGTCCGTCGGATGGCCGTGCTTCAGATAGACCCCGCCCCACGGGCCCTCGGGTTGGGAAAGATAAATGTCGCTCAGGATCTCTCCCGGCTTGAGGGTATAGGGGTGGTGACCGTCCCCGGTGTAGAGGTCCTCCAGCGACAACCGGCGCGACCCGCGGGCGCCCGTCAGCTTGATTTGAGCCCCGAGGGCCAAAAGGGCGGGGACGGTGTCGGCCGAGAAAAGGGCGTAGCAACGGAGTCCGCCGGGCACCGCCGTGCAACTCTCGCCCCCCTCGCGGATGCACGGAAGGCAGGCGCGCCGGAGCATCCAGGACTGGTTCAGATACCAGCACTTCGTGTCCAGGCAGACGTTCCCCCCCAGGGTGGCCATGTGACGGACCTGAAGCGAGGCCACGCATCCCGCCGCCTCCGCGAGAGGCGCGAACCGCCGCCGGACCCCCGGGTCCGTCTCCACCTCGTGAAGCGTCATCCCCGGACCGATGCGCCAGGTCTCGTCCTCTTCTTTCCTCACGCCCCGAAGGGATTGGAGGTGCTTGATGAATACGACGACGGAAGGTTGAACGACCTGTTGCTTCATCATGACGAGGAGGTCGGTCCCGCCCGCCAACACCCGCGCCCGGCCCGCGTACTCCTCCAGGATCTCGCACGCCCCCTCCAGCGTCTCGGGACGGTGAAATTGGAACGAAGGAAGGCTCCCCATCTGTTTTCCCCCTGAAAACGGTTCCGCACTTTCCCCGATTGTCCCTCTAGGGTCGCTCCAGGTACGGCCGTCTTCTATGACTTGGGTCATATTGATGGGCACTGTCGGGGGAGTGGTTTTCAGTCTATATCCCCCATCCAACAACTGCATGGAAAGGTCTGGAATGCCGCCGGGATTCGAGGACCCCCCGTAGGGAAAAGAGAATGAGGATGATTCCATTGACCGGTATCAGCCATCACGCCTTGCGGGTGAAGGACGTCGAGCGTTCGATCCGGTTCTACCTGAACATCGTGGAGATCGAACTGACCGAGCGGGGAAAGGACGGAGCGGCGTACATGAGGCGCGGAGCGGACCATCACGTACTGGCCCTCCACCCCCAGGGATCACGCCGACCCCGCCGACCCGGAAATGACCGGCCGGATGGGACTCGATCACGTCGCCTTTGCCGTTCCCGACCGTTCGGCGGTGGACGACGCGGCCCGGATCCTCAAGGACGCCGGGGCCCGGGTCCTGGGGGGGGGGCACCGAGTGGGAATGAATGAACGTATGTGTGTGTGGGTGATTGATGAGATAGAGTGTGTGAATGTTAGTAAGAGATAAA
>JASLXW010000319.1:2585-5072 GCA_030740135.1 Nitrospinota bacterium | reverse complement strand
GGACGTGAATCGAATCCCGGCGGATTTTTGAAAGCGTCCCTTGAATTCTCTCGCGGCCTTGGCGACCCAGTCGATTTCGGGGGTTAAGGATTTGGCGATCAGAAAGCCGAGGAGAAATATCAGCCCAAGAACAACGAGCGTACCGGCGAGGATCAGCCGCATCCGGGGCTTGCCGAACCGAAACAGATAAACGCTCTCGTTCTCATCCTGCAACCGAATTCTATGCCGTTTGCCCATGCGCCGCGCCGACTCCTTCTAAAGCAGCCTCTTGCTGGTCATTATAACACCTTACATGCGCCTTGGCGCGGAAATTCCCAAAAGGTCAAGCGCCCGCCTCACAACCACCCCGAAAAAATCGACCAGAAACAAACGCGCCGCGTTCAACACGGCGTCGTCCGAGATAAACCTGTGATGCTTGTAATAGTTATGGAAGATCGCGGCGAGATCCATCAGGTAGTGCGTCAGGCGGTGCGGCTCGAGGCTCAGGGCGGCGGATTCCACGATTTCCGGGAACCGCAGCAGCGCCAGGATGAGCGCGCGCTCCTCGGGCAGCGTGAGCGGAGAGAGATCCACCTCCCCCGGTCCGGGGGGGGGGATTTGAACGCCCTGTTTTTCCGCTTCCCTCAAGACGCTGCACACGCGGGCGTGGGCGTACTGGACGTAATAAACGGGGTTCTCCGACGACTGCTCCTTGGCCAGGTCGAGATCGAACTCCAATTGGCTGTCCGAGCGCCGCATCAAAAGGAAAAAGCGCGCGGCGTCCGTCCCGACCTCGCGCACAACCTCCGAGAGCTCGACGTATTGGCCCTGCCGTGTGGACATCGCGACCGGCTGCCCTCCGCGGGTGAGCGAAACAAGCTGGACGAGCAGGACCCGCAGGTCTTCCGCGGGCCTCCCGAGCATCCGGACGACGGCGCTCATCCTCGGGATATATCCGTGGTGATCGGCCCCCCAGATGTTGATGACCGTGTCGAAACCGCGCTCAAACTTGTTACGGTGATAAGCCACATCTGAAGCCAGATAGGTCGGCCGCCCGTCCCGGCGGACGATGACCCGGTCTTTCTCGTCCTCATACGCCGAGGAGCGGAGCCAATGGGCGCCGTCCTCTTCATAGACCTCATTCCTGGACTTCAGCGCCTCAATCGCCCGGGGAACCTCCCCGCTGTCGAACAAGGACCGCTCGCTGAACCAGACGTCGAACTCGACGTTGAAGTCCTTCAGGTCTTTGCGGATTTCGGCGAGGATGGCTTGCGCGGCGCGCCCCCCGAATTCTTCGAGGACAGCGTCTTCATCCCGATCCAGGTGAGAGGCCCCCGCCTCGGCGTAAATGACCTCAGCCAAGTCGGTGATGTACCTCCCTTGATAGCATTCTTCGGGGTACTCGATGTCCTTCCCCGCGGCTTCCCGATAACGGAGATAGACAGACCGTCCGAGGGTTTCAATTTGGTTCCCTGCGTCGTTGATATAGTATTCTTTTTCAATATGATACCCTGAATGAATTAATATTCTACTTAAACTCTCTCCAACCGCGGCCCCCCGTCCGTGGCCGATGTGGAGCGGGCCCGTCGGGTTGGCGCTGACGAACTCCACCTGGACCCGCTTGCCCCGGCCGACTTCGGACCTTCCGAAGTTCTCGCCCGCCTCCGCGGCTTCGAGAAACTGTTCCCGAAGGTAGGCCGGGCGGAGGAAAAAATTCAGGAATCCGGGGCCGGCGATCTCCACCCGGTCGATGATCGGGTGCTCATCGCCGATCTGCCGGCTGAGCGCCTCGGCAATCCGGCGCGGAGGCTTCTTCTGGACAGCGGCCGAGACCATGGCCAAGTTCGTCGAGAAATCCCCGTGCTCCTCCTGTGCGGGGCGCCCGACGGTGAAATCCACGGAGTCGATGCCCGCGCCGTCCGATGTGAGGTCGCCGGCCTCGACCGCCTTGCGGAACGCCTCTTTGACGGATTGCGTCAATGCGTGCTTCAAAAACCACCTCGATGGAATACACGGATCGCCCATCCGATCCGACAGGGTATAATTTGTGTGCGGCGCCCAATGTGTCAATCCGGCGCGACCCGCCGGCGCGGATCAGGCGTCCAGGAATTTCAGGGATTTCAAGCGCCTGCCGCTCACCCCGGCGAGAAAGGCTTCGAGAAAGCGCTGCGCCTCCGTCCGGACGGCGGGCACGGTCGAGACCTGGAACGCGCGCCCGATCGGCAGAGACCCCACGGCCGAGAGGTGCTTGACCGCTCCGGCCGAGAGGCGGGTTCCGCCCGATGAGCAGCCGGGGCAGCTCAGGTCCCCCGCGCCCGCCTGGAACACCGCCCCCTTCTCCGCCAGGACCTGACCGCATTTCGCGCAACGGTCCAGGTTGGGCTGATAGCCGAGCGCCCTCAGAAACCGGGCTTCGAACAGAATGAGGGGGTCTTCAGCCGCCCCGCCCCCCCCCGCCCCCCCGGCCCCCCCTCCCGCCTCCATCCGGTCCAGGACGGCGAGGGACAG
>JASLXW010000319.1:0-2575 GCA_030740135.1 Nitrospinota bacterium | reverse complement strand
AAGATTTCAGCTTGCGGCGCCCCGTCCTCGAGCAGCCCGTCCAACAACTCCGCCATGACGAGGGCGCTTTTGACCTTCTCGAAGTCCCGCCGGAGTCCGTCAAAGCTGCGCAGGACATCCGCGGAGTTGAGCCGAAAGAGGTCGGCGTTTTCCTTGCCGTAAAACTCGAGGTGGACGTGCGTCAGCGGCTCCATGGCCCCGGCGAACTTGCTCTTGACGCGCCGGGCCGAGCGGGCCACCGCCCGCATCTTTCCGCGCTCCCGGCTGAGGAAGGTCACGATCCGGTCGGCTTCCCCCAGGTTGCGCCGCCTGAGGACCAGGGCGTCGGAACGATAAAGGGCCACGAATCGTCCTTTCCCGGAAACGCCCTACCGCCGGTCGAATCCGAGCTCTCTCAACGTCCGCTCGGATCGGCTCCAGTTCTTCTTCACGCGGACGCGCAGATCCAGGTAGATCGGAGTCCCGAACCACTCCTCCAGGGCCGGGCGGGCGGCGGAGCCGATCTTCTTGATCATCCGGCCCTTGCTGCCGATGAGCATCGGCTTCTGGGACTCTTTCTCGACATAGAGGGTCGCCATCACGTTCAACCGCTCCACTTCGAGATCCGCCTGGATGCTTTCCACGTCCACGGCGGACGCGTAAGGAAGCTCCTGGGCCGTCGCGCGGATGACCTGCTCGCGGATCAGCTCGGCCGCCATCTCCTCCTCCGCCTGGTCGGTCACGATGTCCGCCGGATAGAGCGGCTCCCCTTCCGGCAAGGTCTCTTCGACCGCATCGAGGAGGCTTTGCACGTTGTCTCCCGTCAGCGCCGAGATCGGGAAGACCTCCGCGAACTCCCGCAGGCCCCGGTACCGGTCGATGAGGGGAAGCAGGTCGGGCTTCGAGGCGCGATCCACCTTGTTGATCACAAGGAACGAGACCGGCCCGACCAGCTCCTCCAAGAGCGGCCTGTCGAGCTCGGCCGAGCGGGCGGCCGGCTCCGTCATGAACAGGAGGAGGTCCACGCCCGAGCGCGCGGCGTCGATCTCCCGTTTTAGGTACCGGTTCATGAGGGAATCGGAGTTCGGGACCCCGGGGGTGTCGATGAAAACCGTTTGGGCGTTCTCCGTGTTGCGGATCCCCAGGATGCGCATCCAGGTCGTTCCGGGTTTTCGCGAGACGATGGCGACCTTCCGGCCCAAGGCCCGGTTCAGGAAGGTGGACTTACCGACGTTGGGCCGTCCCACGATCGCCACGAACCCGGATTTCAAGTGTCAATCTCCCGTTTGAATCAACCCGGCCGGGGGTTCATAGAAACGGCCGCCGACTGCCTTGTTAAACGGGCGCCGCTGGCAGCTTGTCCGCCGGCGCCTCCTCTTACTTTCCGTCCCAAAGGGACCACCTTCCCCGCCGCGTCGCTCTCAGAACCGCATTGGCCGCCGCCGGCGGACTCGGTTTCCGCTTGAATCTCAACACCTGCCCGGGATGGATCAGGTCGGGGTCGGCGATCTTCTCCCGGTTGGCCTCATACAAGAGCGGCCACTTGAACGGGTCATTATAAACCCGGGCGTAGCCGGATATCCTCCACAAACTCTCGCCCCGGACCACCCGGTGACGCCCGTCGGGACGAGGCGCTTTTGTTGCGTCCCCGCCATTCTTCTTGTCCGGTTTGGCGGGAATGGCGGCAACCGAAGCGCTCCGGCCCGCCGGGTCGCCTTCTTCCGCGGCCCTGCGACGCTTCAACACAGGTTCGGGGCGGGCCCGCCGGGCGAGACCCTCCGCCTCCAGGGCGACCCGCTTCGCCTCGACGGCGTTATCCCTTGCCCGGCCGTAGCGCGAGGACTCCACATCGCGGACGGACTCCTCGAACAGGTATTTGGCCAGGATGAATTCCACCGGCGCGCGCTCTTCGGCCCCGGCGGCCTTCGCGGCCGAGATGGCGACGTCCGCGCCCGCCATTTCGCCGACGGGCGGCCGCCCGGCGCACGCGGTCAGCGAGAGAGCAATCAAGGAAAAGGAAATCAGGGGATGGAACGGAAGCGAAACTCGTCGGATTCGACCCAACATAAGGGACCTCTCCGCCGGTCCCTCCCGACGCCCGCGGGGCGGCCCCCTCTTCCGGGGGCGCCCCTTCGAATTCAACCAATCGGGAATTTAGGCCGAAATGGGGATTCGTCAAGGGGGACGGGACGGGGTTGATCCCTTCGCCCAGGTTATCCGCGTTATGCGCGCCCCTTTCCATACCCGACCCCCTGAAGCAACTCGGCGATCTCATCGAGGATCGCCGGGTCGTCGATCGTCGCCGGGACGGTGTACTCTTCAACGTCCGCAATCTTTTGCATCGTGCCCCGCAGGATCTTTCCCGACCGCGTTTTCGGCAGCCGCTCGGCGACGGCCGCCGTTTTGAACGAGGCGACCGGGCCGATCTTCTCCCGGACGAGCCGGACGGCCTCGCCGACGATCTCGCCGTGCTCGCGGACGACCCCCGCCTTCAGGACGAGAAAGCCCACCGGGACCTGCCCCTTGATTTCGTCCGCCGCGCCGATGACCGCGCATTCCGCGATATCCGGATGGGAGGCCAGCACCTCCTCCATCG
>JASLXW010000318.1:1942-5083 GCA_030740135.1 Nitrospinota bacterium | reverse complement strand
GGGGAGTTCGAAGCCGTGCGCGAGGTTGCCGCCCACGTCAAGAACAGCCAGGTTTGCGCCCTCACCCGGACCAAGAAGGCCGACATCGACCGGGCCTGGGAGGCCGTCCGGGACGCCGCCGACCCCCGGATCCACATCTTTATCGCCACTTCGGACATCCATCTCGAGCACAAGCTCCAGATGAGCCGCGAGGAGGTCCTGGAGGAAGCGGTCACGGGGGTGAAGTACGCCCTGAAGCACTGCTCCAACGTGGAGTTCTCCCCGGAGGATTCCTCTCGGACGGACCTGGGTTTCCTTTGCGAAGTCATCCGGGCGGCTGTGGACGCCGGCGCGAAGGTCGTCAACGTCCCCGACACGACGGGCTACTCCATCCCGGAGGAGACGGCCCAGCGGTGGAACTACATCTTCGAGCGCGTCCCCCACCGGGAGGGCGTGACATTCAGCGCCCATTGTCACAACGACCTGGGGCTGGCCGTCGCCAACAGCTTGGCCTCGGTCCAGGCCGGCGTCCGGCAGGTGGAATGCACCATCAACGGCATCGGTGAGCGGGCCGGCAACGCTTCCCTCGAAGAGGTTATCATGGCCATCCAGACCCGCTCGGACTTCCTGCCGTATTACACGGGGGTTAACTCGGAGGAAATCTACAAGACCAGCCGCCTCCTCAGCAGCATCACCGGCCTGACCATCCCCCGGAACAAGCCCGTCGTCGGCAAGAACGCCTTCTCCCACGAGGCCGGCATCCACCAGCACGGGATGATCAAGAAGGCCCTGACGTACGAGATCATGACGCCCGAGTCCGTCGGCCGGCACGACAGCACCCTGGTGCTGGGCAAGCACTCGGGCCGCCACGGTATCCGCATGCGATATAAGGAGTTGGGGTACAACCTTACCGACGAGCAACTCCAGGAAATCTATCCCCGGTTCCTGAAGGTTGCCGATAAGAAGAAGGAGGTCTTCGACGAGGACCTCATCGCCATTTTGGACGATGAGCTTCGGGCCCACGCCGAGCGGTTCCGGCTGGAATACCTCCATGTGAGCAGCGGGAGCGAGACCATCCCCGCCGCGACGGTCAAGCTGGCCGACGGCGAGCGGGTCTTGATGGAGTCCGGAAACGGCGACGGCCCGGTGGACGCCGTTTTCAACGCCATCGCCAAGCTCACCCAGGTGCCCGTTTCGGTCTCGGATTACTCGGTCCAGTCGGTCACGCGCGGAAAAGAGGCCCTGGGCGAGGCTTTCGTGAAGCTGGATGTGGGCGGGAAGGTCGTTACCGGAAAGGGCGCCAGCACCGACATTATCGAGGCCAGCGCCAAGGCCTACCTCAATGCCCTGAACAAGCACCTGGCCTCTATTTGACGGGCCGGGACCGGCTCCGGGTCAACCGCCGATCAAAGTGCGAAGGTCCCGAAACCCAGGCTGGATGCGGCTTCACGGCGTTGAATCGATGATGAAGCCGCGTTCTTTTGTGGAAAAGATTTGTTGACCAACCGTCACATGGACGCAGAATTGTAAATAAATGGAAAACTACTTGATATTAAAAGAGTTATAAAATTGCCCATTAATTGTGCAATTTGTTGGAGATGGCTAACGGCGGACGTTTAGAACGATTATGAACGGGTTTTTCCTCAGGGTTTCCACAATCGATGTGGAAACTCCGGAGGGAGTTTACAACCCCCAAAAACTCAAGCTGTTGTGCGATGTCACCCATTTTGAAGCGCCAGTCTGAAGGTGAAGAAAATCGCGTCTCCCCCGCCGGGTCCGGCCGCGTTGGAGTGCGGGATCGGGTCGTTGTCGCCATGAGCGGGGGGGTGGACAGCTCCGTCGCGGCGGCCATCCTGGCGGAGGATGGCTGGGACGCCATCGGGGTCGGGATGCAGCTCTGGGACTATTCCGAGGCCCGGGAGAGCTTCGACTCGTGCTGCTCGCCGCTTGACGTCATGGACGCCCGGGCCGTGGCCGCGAAGCTGGGGATCCCGTACTATCTCCAGAACTACGAGGGTTCCTTCCGCGAGGAGGTGGTGGACGTCTTCGTCCGCGAGTACCGGTCGGGGAGGACCCCCAGCCCGTGTGTCATTTGCAACCAGCGGTTCAAGTTCGCGCACCTCCTCAGGCGCGCGGAGGAGCTGGGGGCGGGGAAGGTGGCCACCGGGCACTACGCCCGGGTCGTCCGGCGGCCGGATGAGGGCCGCTGGGCCCTGTATCGGGGCCGGGACCGGGCGAAGGACCAGAGCTACTTCCTGTTCAGCCTCGATCAGGCCCAACTGGCCGCGGCGCTGTTCCCCGTCGGCGAGCTGACGAAGGAGGAAGTCCGCAAGAGGGCCCGCGGCCTCGGCCTCAAAACGGCCGATAAACCCGAGAGCCAGGATATCTGCTTCGTCTCGGGCGAGTCCTACCCCGAGTTCATCCAGCGGCGGACGGGCGAGGACTTCAGGCCCGGGGAAATCGTCGACACCGGGGGGAAAGTCCTGGGCGAGCACGGCGGGTTCCCCCGCTACACCGTGGGGCAGCGGAAGGGTCTGGGGATCTCCGCCCCCCGGCCGTATTACGTCCTCCGGGTGGACGCGCCCAATAACCGTCTTGTGGTCGGGCATGAAGAAGAGCTGGGCAGGTCGGAGTTCACCGTCTCGGAGACCAACTGGATTATCCGCCTTCCGGAAGATGCCGAGAGGGAGGGCGTCCCGGCGGACGTCCGGATCCGCCACCGTCACGACCCCCGCCCCGCGCGGGTCTTCCCCCTCCCGGAAGGCCGCGCCCGCGTCGTGTTCGACGACCCCGAGCGAGGCGTCGCCCCCGGCCAGGCGGCCGTCTTCTACCGGGAGGACGAAGTCATGGGCGGGGGGTGGATCGAATAGGCCTACCGTAGCGCCCCGCCGTATAAAGCCGCCCGATTGACCCTGATTGAGTCACAATCAAACAAAATTCGAGAATCCCCTTCATGGGGTTATGGACGTGCTTCGGAAGTTTGTTCCCGACCGCCAGGACGGAACAGAGGTCTCAGGAAGGGGCGTCGTACACCGTCCGGTCCTCGATCTCCGCGTCAAGGAAGCCCTTCTTCCGCTCGGCGCACTTGTTGCAGACGCCGCAGTGGTCCATCCCCCGGGGGTGGATGCACGAGAACGAGAGCTCCAGGGGGAGGTCGCGCCC
>JASLXW010000318.1:0-1932 GCA_030740135.1 Nitrospinota bacterium | reverse complement strand
CATCTCGGTGACGGCCTGCTTTGTCAGACCGGCGAAGGGGCGGGTGATTCGGAGGGGGGAGTTCAGGGCGGTCGAGAGGGTCGCTTCCATCTGTCGGAAGAATTCCGGCGTGGCGTCGGGGAAGGGGTTCCGCCCCAGGATGCCCAGGGCGATCTGGTGGATGTCCCGCAGGGCGCAGAAGACGGCCGTCTTGGCCAGGAGGAGGACGTTGCGGCCCGGCAGGTAAACCGCCGCGTCTTCGGTTTCGGCCCCCGGCACGGCCTCGGCCGTCGTGCTCCAGTGCTCGCCGTAGAGGTCCCCGGCCGGCAGGTCGAGGACGGTGAGGTCCCGGAGGCCCTCCCGGCCCAGGGCGTCCAGGAAAAGTCGGAGCCGGTGGATCTCCGCTTCCTCCCAGCGAAGGCCCTGTCGGATGAAGACGGGATAGACCGCCGGGTGGCGCGTCGCCGCCTCGGCCGCCAGAACGCACGAGTCCAGCCCCCCGCTCACCAGGACGCAGATGGGTTGGGATTCGTCGGGAGATCCCGCTTCGGTTTGTCGCCATGCGGTCATGGATTTTCTCTCCGCACGCTATCGCGAAAAAACTGGCCCATTGTCCGAATGCCGGAGCCTTCCGGAGGAAGGCGGGCATTCGGACAAAGCACGAAGCCTCCGTTGGTCACAGACCAGCTACTTTGCCAAACCAACACCCACCCCAGAAAGGCCAAGCTTCCAGCTTGGCCGCAGAAAGTTTTTCAGGGGGTTCCCAACCCCTGGAGGGTTTAGCCTACCTTGTCCTCCCCCTCGCCGCGACGGGCCAGACGGTCTCCACCACACCGTCGCGTCCCGCGTAGACGGCGTCGTACAGGTTCACGGTGGGGCAGATGTGCGTCGGGATGACCCGGACTTTATCGCCGATTCGCTTCCCCGAAGAATTCTCCACCTGAATCACCCCGTGCTCGTCGGACAGGCCGGTGATGACGGCGCCGGGCTCACCCTCGACGATGCCGAGGCCTTTCGTGTGAAGGAGGGTTCCTTCCGGCCGCTTGTCGATGCTGAGGGCCTTGGCCCCGGCGTCGATAATCCACCGGTCCGGAGCGGGGCGGTTGACGACCATCGTCAGGACGGAGGCCGCGCACCAGTCCGTGTGGCCGAGGATTCCGGCCATCGCGGCGTCGCAGAAGATGTACGTCCCGGCCCGGACCTCGTCGATCCCCGGAAGGTAGCCGGCGTCCGCGCCGTTCATCAGCGCGCGATAGAGCGACGGCGTGGAGCCCACGCTGACCCGGCAGGCCTGCCCCGTCGCTTTTCGGATGGCATCGGCCGTCTCCACCATGAACGTCTGCGCCTTCCGGGCCGACGCGGCAAGCCCCTCGGGCGAAGACGCCTCGTAATCCTGACCCTCGTGCGTGAAGATCCCCCGAAGATGGAGTTGGGGGAGGGTGTGGACGAGCTCGGCGACCCGGACCGCTTCCCGCATCGTCGGCCTTCCCTGCCGGCCCTGTCCGGTGTCCACCTCGATCAGCACGTCGAGCGGCCGGTCCTCGTCCCGGAACGCGGCGGAGAGGATCTCTGCGTGCTCGGGCAGGTCCACGCCCACGGCCATGCGGCATGAGCGGGCCAGGGCGCGGAGGCGGCGCAGCTTGGGCTCGCCGACGATGAGGTGAGCGATGAAGATGTCTTGGACACCGGCCTCGGCCATGACCTCGGCCTCGCCCAGCTTGGCCGCCGTGACGCCGACGGCCCCGGCCGTGACCTGGAGGCGGGCGATGGGCGGCATCTTGTGCGTCTTGACGTGGGGGCGCAGCTCGAACCCGGCGGAGTCCGCCAGCGACGCGGACCGCCGGATGTTTTCGTCCATGCGATCCAGGTCGATGTAGAGGGCCGGCGTGTCGAGCTCGACGGCCAGCCGGCCGATCATCAGCGCGTCCCGGTTCGGTTCGGACATTTTCCGGA
>JASLXW010000317.1 GCA_030740135.1 Nitrospinota bacterium | reverse complement strand
CCCTCCATTTCTATCTTGAAGTTGCTTCGAAATTCGGTTGTCGACGCGGTTCCCACGGCTCCTCCTGGCTCGCCCCACGTGTCTCGGCCGGCGTTCTCTCCGGCGGGTCTATTCCACCACGATCAGGTCTTTTGAAATGTCCGACGTCAGGACCTCGGCCCCGTCCTCGGTCACCCGCACCATGTCCTCGATTCGGACGCCCCCCACCTCGGGCACGTAGATCCCCGGCTCGACGGTGAACACCATGTCGCGGACCAGCTCCCGGTCCTGCCCCCGGGCGATGCGGAGGTTCTCATGGATCTCGAGCCCCAGGCCATGGCCCGTTCCGTGGCCGAAGCGCTCCCCGTAACCGGCCCGCTCGATCACGCCCCTCGCCGCCGCGTCCACCTCCCCGGCGCGAACGCCCGGCCGGACCGCCGCGATGCCCGCCCGGTTGGCCTCGAGGACCAGGTCATACATCCTCCGCAGCTCCTCCGAGACCGGCCCGACCGCCACGGTCCGCGTCAGGTCGGAAAAATAACCGCCGACGCAGGCGCCGAAGTCGAACGTCACGAGCTCCCCGTTCCGGACGCGCCGCTCCGAGGCGACGCCGTGCGGGAGGGCCCCCCGCGGTCCCGACGCGACGATGAAGTCGAACGGCGCTTTCTCCGAGCCGGCGCGTTTCAGGCGGAACTCGAGATCGATGGAAAGGTCCACCTCCCGGACCCCCGCCATGGGGACGGCCGTCGTTTCCTCCCAGGCCCGCGCCGTGACCTCCACCGCCCGGCGCATGGCCGCCAGCTCGTCATCGTCTTTGACGCGGCGCAGACCTTCGACGACCTCTTTGGCCGGCGCCGGATCGATCCCCTTCAGCGCGCCGCGGATCTCCTCATAGGCCCCGTAATAGAGGCTGTCCGCCTCGAACTTCAGCCGGGAGATCCCGCTGTCGGCCGCTGTCTCGGCGAGGGCTTCCAGGCGCTTCGCGTAGACCTTCCGCTCCATGCCGGAGACCTCTTCCTCCGACTGGGAAAGATAGCGGAAATCCGTCAGGAAGACCGCGCGGTCCGCTGAAATGAATATGGTTCCAACCGTGCCCGTGAAACCCGAGAGGTAGCGCACGCTTTCCCGGGACGTGATGAGAAACCCTTCCCCCGCGTCCAGGGTCTTCCGCACGGCTTCCACCCGTTTTTCGTGGTTCACGATAGGATGACTTTCCCGGAATTTGTTCGATCTCGATTCCGAACACGGCTCCAGCCTTATGGGGATCGCCGCCGGGCGCGATCTTTAGGCCGACCCGCCGTCCGAGGCCATCCGGCTCAACGCGGCCCGGACCGCCAACTCGTAACTCAAGGGGCCGAATCCGACAATCTGCCCCACGGCCACGGGCGCGACGAGTGAAGTGCTGCGGAATTCCTCACGGGCATGGATGTTGGAAAGGTGAACCTCGATCACGGGAATCGCAACGGCGCTCAGGGCGTCGCGCAGGGCCACGCTCACATGGGTGTAGCCGCCGGGGTTGATCACGATGAAGTCCGCCTCCCCGCGGGCCGCGTGAATGCGGTCGATGAGCTCCCCCTCATGGTTGCTTTGAAAGGCCTCGAGCGCGACCCCTTCGGCGGCGGCCAGGGCCTGGAGACGCGCGTTGATCTCTTCCAGGGTCTCCCGGCCGTACGTCTCCGGCTCGCGACTGCCCAGCAGATTCAGATTCGGCCCATGAACGACAAGGATTTTGGCCACGGTTTTCCTTTGCCCGGCGGGTTTCGCCCGCGTGGCGGAGTTCCCCCCCTGCAAGAGTCTAGAAAGGGGGTCTTTTCCCGTCAACCCCGCGCCGGGCGGCCGCTCCCGTCCCGAAGCGACTCCCAAAGGGCGGACTCGGGGACATCCTCATAGACGCTCACCCGGCCCAGGGCCCGCATCAGAACGAACCGCGGCCGCCCGGCCCGGACCTTCTTGTCCCGGCCCACCGCCTCCATGAACCTCCGCCGGTTCAACCGGGGGGCCTCGACAGGCAGACCGACCCTTGCGAGCAGCCCCGTCAGCCGCCGTGAATCCTCCCGGCCGCATTGGCCCAGGTTCGCCGAGAGCCGTCCCGCCCAGGCCATCCCGATGCCGACGGCTTCGCCGTGCGTATAGCGGCGGTAGCGGGTCAGGGTCTCCAGGGCGTGGCCGAACGTGTGCCCGAAATTGAGGATGGCCCGGGGGCCCGATTCCCGCTCGTCCCTCTCTACAATCGCCCCCTTGATCCGGCAGGAGGTCTCGATAGCCGTCTCGAGCGCCTTCGGCCGGAGGCCGCGCAACTTTTCCAGCGCGTCTTCGACGAACGCAAAGAAGGACTCGTCGGCGATGACGCCGTACTTGACGACCTCGGCCATGCCCGAGACCCATTCCCGCTCGGGGAGCGTCTTCAGGGTCAGTGGGTCCACGACCACAAGGTCCGGCTGGTGGAACGCGCCGACCAGGTTCTTGCCTTCGGGCAGATTGACGCCCGTCTTGCCGCCGATGCTGCTGTCCACCTGGGCGATGAGGCTGGTCGGGACCTGCACCGCCGCCACCCCGCGCATGTACGTGGCCGCCAGAAAACCGCCCACGTCCCCGACGACGCCCCCGCCCAGGGCCACAACCGTCCCGCCCCGGTCGAGGCCGGCGCGGGCCATGGCCCGGTGCGCCTTCGCGCACCAAGTCAGGTTCTTGTAGGATTCTCCGTCCGGGATCTCAAACCATTCGTTTCGGATGCCCGCCCCGTCCAGGCTCTTTCGCAACCGTTCGGCGTACAGACCGCCCACCGCCGGGTTCGTGATCACCAGCGCCCGGCCGGTGATCTCCCGCGCGGCCATCAGCCGGCCGACGCGGTCCAGCAGATTCGGGCCGATGAGGACCGGATGGCGGCGCCCGCCCAAACGTACGGAAATGGTGCGCATGGCATCGACCTGCGTCAAAGCGGAAGCCGCGGTTGCGGAATCAACCCTCGGCGGACCGGACGGCCAACCCCATCGCGATCACCGAAACGGGGGCCATAGAGGCCACGAAGTCGGGGTCGAACTCCTGATCGCTGAAGCTGACTTGGGTGAAGGGGTTGGCGATCTCGACGGGGAACTCCAGGGTTTGGGCCAACTGTCTTTCCAGGCCCTGGAGACGCCCGCCGCCGCCGCTCAGGATGATGGACTGAATCGGGAGGTCGGCCCACTCGGCCTCATAGAGGGAAAGGAAGCGCTTGAGGTCCGAGACGAGCCGGTCGGTCACGGGGTCGAGATAGCCGCTTAAGGACCCCACGGAATGGTCCGGGTCCCCGCCGAATTTGATCTCTTCGGCCCGCTCGAGATCCACGTCCAGACCCTTCTGGATCGCGCGGGTGTAATCGTCCCCGCCCAGGAGAAAATGCTGGGTCAGCAGGGAGAGCCCCCCGCTCACGGTGTGGGCGTACGTCAACTGCGAGCCGATATCCAGCAGCAGGAAGCTCTCGTCTCCGTTTGTCGAACCGCTGGCCTCGAACCCGTTTTCCAGGGCCAAGGGCGTGCAGTCCATGACGATGGGCTCGAGACCCGCCCGGCGGATCACGTCACGGTATCGATCGACAAACGACTTTCGGGCGCCGGCCAGGAGAATCTGAAGCCATCGTTTCCCCTCCTCATCGGTCTCGCCCTGGATCACATAGTCCAGGTTCAGCTCCTCGATGGGGGCGGGAAGGTATTGCTCCCCCTCCCAGGCGATGAGGGACTCCATTTCCTCTTTGGCCGTTTCAGGCACCCAGATGGTTCGCAGCGCGACGCTGCCGCCCGACAGGGAAACGGCCACCTTTTTCTCTTCGACGTTCTCCTTCGCCATCAAATTCTGAATGGCCTCGATCAGTGCGTCTTCGTTCCCGATCTCTCCGGCCCGCATCACGCCTTCATCCAGCGATCCTCTGCCGAGCCTTTCCAGGGAGAAACCATCCTTCTCCCACCGGAGCTGAATGAGCTTAATGGCATGATCGCCGATGTCCAGGCCAAGCAGCAGCCTTTTCTTGCTGGCCATGAAAATCCCCTGTCCCGAATCGGTGCTCAGGCCGGCCGGCGTTTCCCGCCCGCGCCGCCCTCTCCGCCCGCCTCACCTCTCATGGAATCAAACCGGAATTCACAAGTCAAGGATTTTCAATACACTCAACGTCCGGATCGGGAGGGCCGCCAATCAGAACTGAAACGGTATCAGAGTGAAACTGACGGCAAAGACGCCCATGCAGATCCACCCGAGGACCTTCCTGCGGGGGTCGAGCGGCAAATCGTCGTCCAGAGACGGTGGGTGACGAAAGCCGAGGACGAACTGGATCACGACCCAGACCAGCCACCCCAGCCAGAAAGAGGCCAGCAGGACCAGAGCCGCGACCGTCGCCAACGTGATGACATGCTGTCTGCGCCCGAGCAGGGCGTAGAGAATGTGGCCGCCGTCGAGCTGGCCCATAGGCAGCAGGTTCAGGGCGGTCACAAACAGCCCCAGCCACCCCGCCAGTGCGATGGGGTGGAGGAGGATGGTGTAATCCGAGCTGGAAACACCCAGGATCAGTCTCGCCAAAAACGAGAACACAAGCGGCTCCCCCAGGGCGATCCCGCCTTGAAGGTCCATCGGGGGCAGAACCCTGGAGTTGTAGATCCCGACGATCACAGCGGGAACGGCCACCGCAAAGCCCGCCAGGGGCCCGGACGCCCCGACATCGAAGAGCACCCGCCGGTTGGGGATGGGCGACCGAAGGCGGATGAACGCCCCCATCGTCCCCAGGAAGAACGGGAACGGGATGAAATAGGGCAGCGACACCCGCATGAACCAGCGCCGGGCCGCGAAGTAGTGACCCAGTTCGTGGGTCCCCAGGATCAAGAGCAAGGTTCCCGAAAAGGCGACGCCGTTTCCGAGAGCAAAGGGTTCGGAGAAAGGGATCCCGCCGATCCCCGATCCCCCGACGCCTACGGTCGTCACGACGGTTGCCAGGAAGAGAAGGACGTGCAGCCACGGTCCGCGTTCCCGGCGGGGCTGGATGGGCCGAAAAAGCTCCTCTCCGATCCGACCGCGCTCTCTCAAGGTTGAATCCGTTCCACCGCTCAATGGCCGTCGCCCGCCTCGCCCGAGGGATTCAATCC
>JASLXW010000316.1 GCA_030740135.1 Nitrospinota bacterium | reverse complement strand
CGCCGCTCCAGAGATGCGTCGTGATCCCCTCTTCTTCGAGCGCGTGGGCCTTGGCCAACAGGGCGGTCAGGTCTCTCGTGACCCCGTCCGTCCCGATGACGCCGACGACGGTCGTGGTTCCGGCCGAGGTGATCTCGCTCAGGAACAATTCGGGGCCGCGGGTCTGAAATCCGCCTCCGCCCCCCCCGCCCAGGATGTGGACGTGGGGATCGACGAAGCCCGGCGTGAGAACCCTTCCCTTCAGGTCCACGACCTCGATCCCGGGCAAAGAGGCGAACGGGCCCAGGTCCGGCGAAACCTCCGCGATCTTTTCCCCCGCGATCAGGACGTCTCCCGGTCCCATCTCCGAGGGTCCAAAGAGCGTCGCTCCCTGAAGAAGCTTGAAGAACGGCAAGACGATTCCCCTTGCAACAGGCCCGCGGCTCAGGCCGTCGGCGCCGAGAGGCCCTTCATCGGTTGAATGACGTGCTTCCCGAAGGGGCGAATCAGGTCATCGGGAAGCGTGTACGTGCTGTAGTTCCGCAGGAACACCTGTGTGATGCCGAGCGACTCGAGCTCGCGGACGCGAGCGAGCGCCTCGTCCGGCCTCCCCACCAGGCATAACCGTTCCACCGCTTCATCCGGAATGAACGAGGCGGCCTCCATGGCCTCCTCGATATCGAGCGGGTGGAACAGGTCGGGGAACACCTTGACGGCGGGCTGCCGCTGGGACACCTTGACTCCGGCCAGCTCGACCAGGTGCGGCGCGGCCGCGTAGAACCAAGCCGCCAGGGGCTTCCCCCGGGCCACGGCGAGCTCGCGGTCTTCGTCCAGGGAGCAAAACGTCGAGGCGACGAGATCGATTTCTTCGAGAGACCGCCCCGCCTTCCGCGCGCCCATCTCGATGTGACCCAGCGCGGACTCCACGCACCGCCGGTCGATCCCGGACTGGATGATGATCCCGTCGGCCAGCTCTCCCGCCAACTCGAGCATCTTCGGACCCGAAGCGGAGACATAGACGGGAATCGTCGGCAGGGGAACATCCAGTTTCATCGGCACGCCCTGAAAGGCGCACTCCCCGCCGGAGAACAGCGATTTCAAGAAGATCACCGATTCCCTCAGGACCTTCCGCCGCTGCGTGTGCGCGCCCTCCATCTTGGCCAGGGGGCTCCCGATGGTCCGCAGCGCGCTCCCGCCGGTCCCCATCCCGAGGATGGACCTCCCCCCGGAAAGCTGATCCAGCGAGACCATCCCGCACGCGGTCGCCGCGGGATGGCGGGTGAACGGATTGCACACGGCGATCCCGAGCTTGACCCGCCGAGTCGTCCGGGCGCAGGCCGAAAGGCAAACAAAAGGGTCCATCAGACGCCAGGCGAGAAGCTGGGAATCCATCGTCCACACGAAATCGAACCCGCATTCCTCGGCCAGGGCCGCGCTCTCGGCCACCCTCTGGGGAGTCGCGCACGGCGGAAGTCGAATTCCAAAAATCAAATCGCGGTCTCCTCCGTCAGGGGCCCACGGGGAAACGGCGATGCCGAATCCTCCGCCCGATCGTTCGCATCCCGCGCGGCGATCCCCCGGGGTCCCGTCATCCCGCCGACGCTCCGGCCCGGCTCGAACCCTCACCGCCCACGAAGGGCCATCGAGGCTCGATTCGAAAGGGAACCTTCTCCAGCAGTCGAGAGCCGATTGCCTGGGCCCGTGAAACGAGGGCGTCTTCATCCGTGAACAGGATTTTCCGGTCCCGCATCAGGACCTGTCCGTCCACCATTGTGAAGGCGACGTCCGCCCCGTCTCCCGAATAGACCAGGTTGGGGATCAAAGAAAAGTCGTAGAACGGGATCAGGTTGGGCCTGTGCAGGTCCACCGCGATGACGTCGGCCCGCTTCCCCGGCGTCAGGGAGCCGATCGCGTCCTCCCACAGCAGCGCCTTGGCCCCCCCCAGGGTCGCCATTTCCAGGACGGTCTCGGGCGGAAAGAGGTCCAATCTCAGCCGGGCCTCCTTGTGCGCCAGGCACGCGAGGTACATCGCCCGGAACATGTCGAGACTGTTGTTGCAGGCCGCGGCATCGCTCGCAAGGCAGAGCGAGATTCCCAGGTCCGCCATCTCGGGGAACTTGCCCCGGCTGACGGCGCCCCGGGCGTTGTGCATGGACGAGCCGGGGGAGTGACAGACCTTGACATCCCGGTCCTTGAGAATCGGGAACTCGCTCTCGTCCACCCAACCCATATGGGTCAGGAGCCAGTTCGGACCGAGGACTCCCAGGCTGTCGAGATACTCCACGGGCCTTCGACCGGTCTGATCGATCACCCACTGGACCCGGCTTTGCGAAACGGCCAGATGAATCTGCACGGTGAGGCCGCGCTCGCGGGCCCGCCTCCCCACCTCGAGGACAAAGGCTTCCGAGGCGTTCATCAATACGCGAATGCTGTAACCGCACCGGACCCGATCCCCGCGGGCGCCGTGCCAATCTTCAATCAGTCTCTCGGAGGCGCCAAGCGCCCCCCCGGTGGGATCTTCGTGAAGGACCGACGCCGGAAGCGGGAATCCCTCGGACCACGTGTCCAACCCGCCCACGGAGAGCACGGCCCGGATGCCGGATTCCGCGACCGCCTTCGCCACCGGGTCCATCAGGAACCCGCCCGGATCGGCAAAGCACGTAACTCCGTTCCGGACCAACTCCACCGCCGTGAGTAAGGCCCCCGTGTAGACGTCTTCCTCTTCCAAAATCGCCTCCCACGGATAAATCCGGTCCCAACCCCAACGGACCTCGACCTCGTCCACATCGTCCGCCAGCCCCCGGCCCAGCATTTGGGTGGCGTGCTCGTGGCAGTCGATGAATCCGGGGAGAAGGACGTGCCGGTCGAAGACGAGGCGCTCCGCACCCGGGGCCCGGGATTGAAGCTCATCCCGAGAGCCGACGGCGGAGATGGCGTTCCCCTCCACCAGGAGCGCTCCCCCCTTGAGAACCCTCCTTTGCGCATCCATCGTCACGATGTACGGCGCTTCGAGAATCTTCGCCCCGGAACGGCCGTCACCCTTCGGCATGTCAGGTCTCCCGCCGGGTGAAGCGGAGGGCGGTCAGCGCAATCACCTTTGCCGCCGTCACAACCTCGTCGAGCTCGACGAGAAGGTCGAGGGCCTCATCGGCGTCGATCCGACCGCTCACATCGTCCTCAAGGCCCTTCATCGAACCTCTCCCGGGAAGCCATCCGGCTCTCTCCCGCCTCCATGATCCTGATGTCAATTTCGGTTAACAGAGGTTGGTTCTACAGCATGCCGTTTGTTTGATGGAGGGGCCATAGGCGGCGTCCGGCCGGGGCGTCACGAATTCGGCCGATGCCGCCCATTACCGGCTGAGCTTGCCTTGAGCGTTCCGGTAGAGGTTCTCGCACTCCTCTTCCATGACGCCGTTGATGACTTGGATCTTCGATCCGACGAGTTCCGCCAAGCTCTCGACAGAGTACTTGTGGAAATTGAAGGTCCCGCCGTCATACTGGCCGGAGCTGAATTGATCCCCGGAGAAATTTTTCAAACTGGCGAGGCGCGCGCCCAGGACGAGGGCGGAGACCTGAGAGTTCAGGATCGCCCCGCAGCACATCGGACAGGGCTCGCAGACCGAATAGAACGTACAGCCGGCGAGGCTGTTGATCTTCAAGGCCTCGGTGGCCAATCCAACCGCCCGGGTCTCCGCGTGGGCGGTGATGTTGTGCGTATTCACTTTGATGCTGTGCGCCCGGCAGATGACCTCGCCGTCGCGGACGACGCACGCCCCGAAAGGCTGCTCGCCCTCTTTCACCCCGGCCAGGGCTTCTTCCATGGCAATGGCCATGAACTTATCGTGCTCGCTCATCACGTCCTCCCTTCAGCTAGCCGACGGCCGCCAGAAGCTCCCTCGGCCCCTTCGCGCGGACGCCCAGTTTCTCGAGTGTCCTCCCCTTCGCGCGATAGTCTACACCGTTCATCGCGGACGCCATCGCGATCAGCCCGTCGATCAGGGGGACATCCACCCCGGCCACCCGGGCGATGGAAGAGATCAGGACGAGGGAATAAGGCACGTCCTCGGTCACGTACCGGGTTTTCAAGGCCTCCGGGCCGCACGGATACCGGCTCGAGGCGAGGGCGCTGGCGTGGATGGCCTCGTACGTGGTGCGCCGCTTCTTCGCGAGAAATCCCTGTTCGAACAACCAGTGGCGGTAGGGCGTCCGGTCTTTGAACCCCAATGCCCCCCGGATCGCCAGGATCTCGTTGTCCACCGTATCGATGCACCGCGCGACCGAGGTCGTCGCGCCCTCTCCCCACAGGAGCATGTTCGTCGTCCGGCTCTCCAGATGGCCGGCGTTGGCCAGAACCGTGGCCACGTGGTCGATGGCGTTGAAGTTGACCAGGACGGTCTCCAGGACATTCGTCGCGGGGCGGATGTTCGGATAAAGCGCATGGACGGCCGACAGGAGGTTGGTGTTCTCCGACGCCGGCAGGGCCGCCGCGATCACGCCCCCCCTTTTCTTGACCCGGATGTTCGCGGCGCCGGGACCCGTGATCCGGGCGGAATAGGGCAGGGTGTTCGTCTCCCCGACGATAATGCCCTTCCCCTTTCCGAGCTTCTTCCTGACCGAATGGAAGACGAGGGCGCCCCCCCCTTCTCCAATGAAGACGACGATCTGATCCCTGTTGAGGCGGGGGACGAAGGTCTTCGCGAACCATTCATGGCCGAAGCAGGGGACGACGATGATCACAACCTCCGCCCCCCGGACGGCCCGGCCGGGATCGGCCGTCACCCCGGCCAGGGGGACGACCTCCCCTTGGGCGTCCCCCTCGATCAGGAGGACGCCCCCTTGCTTGCGGATGGGCTCGAGGTTCTCCTTGAACCGCGCCGCTTCGAACAAGGTCACCCGGTGGCCGGCCCGGGAGAGGTCCGCCGAGATCGACAACCCCCCGGCCCCCGCTCCCAGAACGCTGACGGATAAAGTCATAAGCCGCTCCCCCGCTTCAAAGGATCCGTCAAGAAAGACACCGAGGGCGTGGGGGGGGGCGCCGGGCGGGGGGGGGGGGGCCGCGGGGGGGGGGCGCGGGGGCGGCCGGCGGGGGGGGGGGGGGGGGGGGGC
>JASLXW010000315.1:272-5112 GCA_030740135.1 Nitrospinota bacterium | reverse complement strand
GATTCATCGCCGCCCTCGGAATGACAGATTGGGGCATTTCAGACCCCTCAGAATCGTTTTTCCGCAACCTGATAGTGCTCCCCATTAAGACCGGGATTTCCCGGATGACCACAGTTTAGCAATGCCGCGGTCCTTGTGTGTTAATAAGTACCCCTATTTTACCACAGATTCAGGGTCTCTTTGCAAAAGCATCTGCTCAACCAAAGATGACCTTCCCCCCTGAAACCGGTCCAGTTTGAGGGTTAGAATTTTCGTACAGCTTTCGGACTGGATTGGCCTAGAAAGGGGGCAGGTCACGAGGGTCGTCGGATTCGCTTGCTAACGATAGTCGACTGTCACACGCGTGAGAGCCTGGCGATCGAAGCCCGGTTCGGGTTCAAGGGCGGGCAGGTGGTGGAAGTGCTAAGCCGGCTGGTGGCTGAGCAAGGTGCGCCGAAGACGATTCGCTGTGACAACGGCCCGGAGTTCGTGAGCCGTATCTTGGGCCAATGGGCCCACTGGAACAAAGTGGAGCTCGACTTCAGCCGGCCTGGAAAGCCTACGGATAATGCGTTGATCGAATCCTTCAACAACCGCTTCCGGCAGGAGTGCCTGAATGCGAATTGGTTCCTATCCCTGGCCGATGCCCGGGAGAAGATCGAGGCTTGGCGAAGGGACTATAATGAGCACCATCCCCACAGCTCGTTGGAGAATCAGAGCCCCAATGAGTTCGTCTCAACCGGTCGAGCCCTACGGGCTCGACAAGCCAGAAGGGTCGCATAGAACCTGGTACAGAAATGGGGGCAAGTCCAATATCGGCGATGACGTCATCCAGGTTGGACCAGCCGGAGGGGGGGCCTCGCGCTTGCGGGCGAAGTCCTGAAGTCTTTTGGCCGTCCGGGCGCCGCCCAGGGCGGCCTTTTCGACGATCTCGAAATCACGCCGGCTCTTCGGATTCCGCGTCTGCGATTTCGCCAGCTCCGCGACGCTGAGGATGATGGCCAGGGTGTTGTTGAAATCGTGCGCCACGCCGGAGGCCAGCCGTCCCAGGGCCTCGATCTTCTGGCTCTGGCGGACCTGTTCTTCCAGCCCCCGCTTTTCGGTGATGTCTTCGGCGATTCCGGCAATCCGGTAGACCTCTCCGTCCTCGTTCCGGATGGGAAACGCGCGGTCCCGTATCCAGCGCAGAGAGCCGTCTGAACGGATGATCCGGAACTCCTCGTCGAATTGGCTGAGGGCCGGCTTCGACAGGGCTTTCAGGACGCGCTCCCGGTCCTCCGGGTGGATGGATTCTTTCAGGACGCCGGGATTGTCGTAGTAGACCTGGGTCTTGAGGCCCCAGATTTCCTCGAACGCCGGGCTGACATAGATTGGGGCGCCGTCGGGCTCGGTGAGCCAAAAATTTCGCGAATGTTCTCGGCCAATTGACGGAACCGCTCCTCGCTCGTCCGTAGCGCGTCCGCGGCCAGTTTCTGCTCGGTGATGTCCCGGACGAAGTAGATCACGTGCGTCTCGCCCTCGATCTGGATGGGCGTCGCGCTGACCTCCAGGTCCCGGATCACGCCGTCCTTTCTCAGACACTTGGTCTCGAAGGGGGGGATGCGGCCGTCCTGAAAGATTTGGGCCAGGCGGTTCCCCCCCTCCCGCCTGACCTCTTCGGGGACGAAATCCCTGACGGGCCTGCCGAGCATCTACTCGCGGGTGTACCCGTGGAGCTCGCACAGGTGCAGGTTGCAGTCGACGAGCCGGCCCTCCTTGTCCACGAGGCCGATGGCGTCATGGGCCTCTTCAAAGACCGTGCGGTACCTCAGCTCGGACGCCCGGAGGGCCTCTTCGGAGGCGCCGCGGCGTCGGGTGTCGGTGTGAATCCCGCTCATGCCGATGACACGGCCCTTCGCGTTCCGAATCGGGGACAGGGCGATGGAGACCTTCACCTCCGTGCCGTCCTTGCGCCGCCCGGCCGTTTCCAGGGGCGGCGCCGTCCCGCGCGCGATCAACCGGTCCCTCCAATCGGTGAAGGATTGCGGATCGATCGAAACGGCCTCGGCGAGCGACCTTCCGACAACCTCTTCCCTCCGGAATCCGTAGAGCGATTCGGCGGACCGGTTCCAGGAAGCGATGACGCCCTCCAGGTTGGCCGTGATGATTGCCTCCGCGGGCTCGCGGCCGTTGGGGTCCTCATTCTCAATGCTCGGCCCGGGTTCTTCACGGTGTTCCTCGTTGTCCCCTTTCGACGGAGTCCGGCTCGCGCCCAGGGAGCGCCCCGCCCCCCCCCGGTCGCCCCCCCCCCCCCGTGACGAGGAGGAACAGGGAGAGGAAAGGGTGGGCCCGCGGGGGGGTGAAGATCAATTCCAAGAGCCCTGAAGCGGGGTGCGGAGCCGAGAAGGCCCCGACAAGCCGCGCTGCCGCAAAGACGCACAGGCCCACAGCCATACCGGCCAGGGAAAATAAAACCCGGCGACGCGTCACCCTAGCGAACCGCACTCACCCGCTCCCTTCTGAACCGCTTGATTTCAGGCGCACTTCATCAATTTAGGCGGGTCAGCCCTGAAATTCATTAAATATTGAGAGAGAAAAATACTTACAAAGGCTTGAGATTGCTCGTCAAATCCGAATTCTCGGCGCTTTCTTCGAGTGGTTCATCAGGGGTGAATTGGTATGATGAGAGAAAGGACCGGCCCTTCCGCTGATGAGAAATTCGGGTTAGTGTCCTGATTTGCGGGACGGACGGTTTCAGCCGAGGACCGAAATCATGATGATCGAGGGGAAAAAGATCATCGTCGCCGGCGGCGGCATCGGGCGCGCCGTGTGCGTCCTCGCCGCCCGGGCCGGCTACGTCACCGCCGCGAACCTGCCCGTGGACGGCGGACAGGTGGAGAGCAAGATGATCCACACCCTCGGCCGGAAATGGGGCGGGGAATCGATCGATGATCCATCGGGCGGTGCGAAAGGGGGGAAAGCGTATGAGCCGGTTTGAAGGGAAGGTGTGCCTCATCGCCGGAGGCGCGCGCGGAATCGGCGCGAAGACCGCCGAGCGGTTCGCGGGGGAGGGCGGCCGCGTCGTCATCGGGGACCTCAACCGGGACCTTGGGGAGGAACTCGCCGCGAAGATCGGGGCCGGGAAAGCCGTCTTTCAGGACCTGGACGTGAGGAGTCCCGAGGCGTGCCGGGCGGCGGTGGACCGGGCGGCGTCGGAGTTCGGCGGGCTCGACTGTCTCGTCAACTGCGCCATCAAAATGGACCCGGCGCCCCTGGCGGACCTCTCGCTGGAGAGCTGGAAGCTCGTCGTGGACATCGGCCTGACGGGAATGTTCCTCATGTGCCAGGCGGCGGGCCGGTGGATGATCGCCGAGGGGCGCCCGGGCGTGATGGTGAACCTCTCCTCCAACGCCGGGATCATGCCCTACGGCATGTCCGGGGCCTACAGCACGGTGAAAGCGGGGATCATCATGCTCTCCCAGCACTTCGCCCTGGAGTGGGCGCGGAAGAAAATCCGCGTCAACGTCATCTGCCCCGGCCACACGGAAACCCCGTTGACGTCCTATCTTCAGGACCCGGAGATCCGCAAGGGCCGCGAGGCCGTCACCCCCTGGGGGCGGGTCGGCCAGCCGGAGGACATCGCCCACGGAATCCTCTTCCTGCTCTCGGACGAGGCCGACTACATCACCGCTACCCGGCTCGACATCGACGGCGGGCTGACGAAGAGCATCTTCGACCACATGCCGGGGAGGAAATGGGACTGACTGCGGCCCGCGAAGCGCTCGAACCGGGCCGTTGAAACGCGATTTTCCCGCTCAGCCGCGTTCGTCCCGCTCAGGGGGCTCATACGGGCCGTCAATTTCTTTGGGCTTCTCCTCCGCGAGCGTCCCGAGCGTGACGGCCTTCATGCCGAATTTCCCGCGCAATTCGTCCACGGCCTCGGCGGCCCTGCGTCTTGCCTCGGGCGAGGGGCTTCGGGTCTTCGCGCCCGAAACCCCGCCGAAAAGCGAGAGCTGGGCGGAAGCGGCGGAAACGTCCCCCAGGTTCGACACCGAGACGCCCAACAGCCGCACCTCCCGGCCCTTGAGTGGCAGGAAATCCTCCAGCAGCGCCGCCGCCGTCTCGTAGACCTCCGCGTCCAGGTCGGTCGCCTCGGCCAGCGTGTGCGAGCGGGTGTGCGTCGAGAAGTCCTCGTACCGGAATTTGAGCGTGACCGTCCGGCCGCGGAAACCGTCGGCCCGCAGGCGGGAGGCCACCTCCTCCGACAGGGCGAGGAGGGTCTTGCGCAGGACCCCCGGGTCCGAGACGTCCTCGGAATACGTGGTCTCGTTCCCGACCGACTTCGGCGCGGACTCGGGGATGACCTCCCGGGCGTCGCGGCCGTGGGCCAGGTCGTGCAGGTGCTCGCCGACGGCGCCGAACCCCGCCTTCAGCGTATCCGGGGGAAGGTTTCGCAGCTCGCCGATGGTCTTGACGCCCAGGGCGCGGAGCTTGGGCTCCGTTTTCTTCCCCACCCCCCAGAGCTTGGAGATGGGCAACGGGGCAAGGAAGTCCAGCTCCTCCCCCGGAGGGACCTCGACCAGGCCGTCGGGCTTGTCCAGGTCCGAGGCGATCTTGGCGATGAACTTGTTCGTCGCGATCCCGACCGAGGCGGTGAGGGACTGCTCTTCGCGGACGCGGTTCTTGATTGACATGGCGATTTTCCGGGCGTCCCCGAACAGGCGCCGGCTGGCCGTTACGTCCAGGAAGGCCTCGTCGATGCTCACGGGTTCGATCTGGGGTGTGAACTCTTCCAGCACCGTGCGCACCTCGCCGGAGACCTGCGCGTAGACGTCCATGCGCGGGCGCACGTAGGCGGCCTCGGGGCAGCGGCGCCACGCCT
>JASLXW010000315.1:0-262 GCA_030740135.1 Nitrospinota bacterium | reverse complement strand
CCCGGCCGATGGGCATGGCCGAGTGCAGGCCGAACGCGCGGGCCTCGTAAGAGCAGGCGGCGATGACGCCTCTGCCCTTTCCGCCCTTGGGGTCCGCGCCGACGATGACGGGCTTCCCCGCGAGGTCCGGGCTTTCCCGCCGCTCGACCGAGGCGTAAAAGGCGTCGAGATCGACGTGAAGGATTTGCCGCGTTTCCATCCCCCCCCCCTCCGATTCCCCGGCAATCGTGGGCGATATCCTATAAACATAGGCTTGCGTCTC
>JASLXW010000314.1 GCA_030740135.1 Nitrospinota bacterium | reverse complement strand
CGTCTCCCTCTTGGATGACGTACTCTTTTCCTTCAAGTCTCAGGAACCCCTGCGGACGCGCGGCCGCCCAGGCGCCGGCCCGCATCAGGTCCTCGTACGAAACCGTCTCGGCCCGGATGAATCCCCGCTCCAGGTCAGAGTGGATCGCGCCGGCGGCCCTCACGGCGGGCGTCCCTTTCAGGATCGGCCAGGCGCGGCTTTCCTGCTCCGCGGTCGTCAGAAACGTGACCAGCCCGAGGAGGTCATACGTCATTCGGATGACGCGATCGCGCGAGAAGGTCTCCACGCCCATTTCCCGGGCGAACTCCTCGATCTGATCTCCCATTTCCAGCAAGTCCATCTCGAGCGCCGCGCAGAATGAAGTCCAGGCGGTCCGGGGCTGGGAAACGGTTTCTTTTCGGTCCTCCGGGAGATCGAAATCCCGCTGGTCTTCACCGGTGTTGAAGACGACCAGCAGGGGTTTTGCGGACAGGAAGGCATACCCGCGCAGGCGTTTTTCGTCCTCCGCTCCGAAATCGAGCGTTCGCAGAGGAACACTCCCTTCCAGGGCCTCCCGGCACCGGACCAACACGTCCCGATCGGGGATGAGGTCCTTTCTGCCCTTGGCGATCTCCACTTCGAGCCGCTCCATTCTCCCCTCGATGATCTGAAGGTCGGAGACCATCAGGTCCGCGTGGAGCGAGTCCAGCTCCGCGGCCGCGTCGGGGGGCGGCGCGCCGGGGGCCTCCGGGAAGGCGCGAATGACAAGCAGGAGGGCGTCGGCGTCCCGGACGCCGGACAGGAAGCGGTCATCCATCTGCCGCCCGCCTTCGCCCAGTCCGGCCAGGTCGGCATATTCGATGGCGGCATAGGTTTTCTTTTTCGACGACGACAATTCGGCCAGCCGATCCACGCGGGGATCGGGGACGTGGACGACGGCCAGGCGCGTCTCGGCCCGTCCGCCGGAGCGCAGGTCCGCCCCGGCTTCGGTGAGGGCGTTGAAGACTGTGGTCTTGCCGCTCCCCGGCAAGCCGATCAAAGCGATTTTCAAATACGGACTCCTTGTGAGACAGGGGAAAACCCGGGGAGGACGGACTCAACCGAAGGGGGCGATCGGGACGGCCCTCGAAAAAACCTTTTCACTCCGCCGCGGGCATGCCGCCGGTGACCTGGAAATCGTCGATCAGCATCGCCGGGACGACGCACGTCGTGCCGCCCTCCCAGGACGCCCCGACGCGCTCGCGCTCCCGGCTCATCGCCCGGATGTTTCCGAACGCCTCCAGCATCCCTTGCGTGAACCGGAGGTTGTAGAGGGGGTGTTGGATTTTTCCGTCCTCGACCCAGAACGTCCCGTCCCGCGTCATGCCCGTCATGAGGGCCGTGGGAGGGTGAAGCAGGCCGTTCACGTAATGGAACCGCGTCACCCAAACCCCCCGCTCGATCCCGGCGGGGAGGTCATCCAGGGCCGTCCCGCCGGGTCCGACGAACAGGTTTCGGGGGAGCGATTCGGCCGACAAGTCCAGAGACGCGGCGTGGCCTGAGGGGTTTCGATTCGCCCGGCTCGCCTGGGCCGAGTCCATCACGACGCCCCGGGCGATTCCGTTTTCGATGAGGTCCACGGGGCGCTTCGGATTCCCTTCCGCGTCGAACGGGATCGGCAGCCCTTCCTTGTCTTCGCCGTCGTCCCGGAGCGAGAAGCTCCCGCCCGAGATTTTCTCGCCGATCCGTCCGCTCATGAACCCCCGCCCGTCCAGGTGGGCCTGGGCGCCGAGGCCGATGAACGACATCCATTCCAGGACCTCCGCCACGCATGGCGGCTCCTGGATGACGGTGTACCGGCCGGGGTCCAGGGTGCGCGGCGAGACCGACAGGGCGCACTTCCTCACGGCCCGCCCGGCGAGGGCGGCTAGGTCCAAATCGCCGACCCTCGGGGAGAGACCGTGGGCGTATCCGGAGGGGGTGTAGTTCCCGTCCCGATCACCTTCGGCGATGAGGCTCGTCTCGGCGAACATCCGGGCGGCGTAGGCCCGGAGACCCGCCGTGTTGGCGGCGGCGCGCTCCTCCCCCCACGTGCCGAATACGCCCGCAATCATCCGGCCGCCTTCCGCGGCGATCCCGAAGGCCCGGGACAGGGCTTCGGCCCGCCCCGCCGCGCCGAAGGCGGCCGTCTCGCCGTCCGCCGGCCCGTCCGGCGCGTCCCACGGCGCCGCCATCGGGCCGAGGTGGTCGGCCTCGGGCGAGACGCGGGCCGCGCGCACGGCGTCCTCCAGCGCGCCCCGAAGGGCCTCGGGCGTCAGGCGATTCGTCGAGGCCGCGCCGACCTTCCGCCCCAGGGCCGCCCGGACCGAGATGGACAGGGAGGTCTCCTCCGCGCTCTGGTGAATCCGCGATCGCGCGCACCGGGCGTATCCCCCCGAGCGGCGGACGAGAAAGACTTCGACCCGGTCCGCGGGGGGATCCTTCAAAAGGGCGTCGAGCGGGGAGAGGGCCCGGTCGCGCCCGAGGGCGTCGTGTTCGGGACCCGGAATCACTCGCTCCGGACCCGGACGCCCCGGAACCGGGCGGGTGCCGCGCCGTGGCCCACGTGGGCCGTCTGCATCGGGACCCCCTTGCCGCAATTGGGCAGGCCCCACATTCTCCAATCGGAAGCGCCGCACACCGCGTCGCACGAGTTCCAGAACCGGGGCGTGATCCCCGCGTAGATGGGGTCTTTATAGAGCGCGCCGAGGCGGCCGTCCCGGATCTCCCGGGCGGTCTCGCAGCCGAACTGGAAGTGGAGCCGCTGGTCGTCGATGCTCCAGCTCTTGTTGGTCTCGATGAGGAGCCCCCGCCGGGTGTCGGCGATGAGGTCATCCAGCGTGGGCGCGCCCCGGCCGCCGGGCTCCAGGTTGATGTTCACCATGCGGATGAGCGGGATGCGCCCCCAGGAATCGGCGCGCATACAGCCGTTGCTCTCCTCGCCCAGGAGGGCGGCGGACTCCCGCGAGCTCATGTAGCCGACGAACAGCCCCTCCCGGACGATGGGGACCCTCCGGGGTTTCACACCTTCGTCGTCGTAACCGTAGCTGCCCAGGGCGCCGGGGATCGTTCCGTCGGCGTAGATGTTCACGAGGTCCGAAGCGTAATGGAAGCTTCCGCGCTTGTCCGGGGTGAGGAAGCTGCCGCCCGCCAGGCTGATCTCGTCGCCGAACACGCGGTCCAGCTCGATGGGGTGGCCGCACGATTCGTGCACCTGGAGGCAGAGCTGGTCGGATCCCAGGATGATGTCGTAGTCTCCTTCGGGGACCGGGGGGGCGGAGAGGAGCGCGAGCGCTTCCTCCAGGACCCCGGGAGCGGCCTCGGCAAGGCCCATCTCCCGGATGAACTCGTATCCCCGCTGGGCGAAGTCCCCGCCGTGGCCGGTGGGGAACGACCGGGTCTGGATCTCGCCCCCATCGGCGACGGTGCACGTCAGCCCCGCGCCCGTTTCGGTGAACGCCTGCTCGATCCAGGCCCCGTCGGCGCCGGCGAAGGTCTTCTCGACCCGGAAGGAGACCATCCGGGCGGCGGCGAAGACGGCCTTGGGGTGGGTCATGGCCTCGGAGGCCCGGACCAGCAGGTCGAGCTTCTCCTCCAGGGGGACCTGGAAGGGGTCCTCTTCGCAAAGGCCCGCGTATGTCCCGACCTCGGGCGGCGAGCGGTCCAGCCGTACGCCTTTCGCGTTGACCCGCGCGGCGGCCTCAGCGACGGCCATGGCCCGGTCCGCCGTCCGGATCAGCAATGCCTCCGCTCCGTCCGGACCGTCAGATCCTACGGGCGCGGCGGCGAACCCCCAGGCCCCTTTGTGGAGCACCCGAACGCCGAATCCCGCGTCCTCCGCCCGGTTCACCGACTGGACCCGGCCGTTCTTGACGGCGAGGCGCTCGCTGCGGCTGGCCATCCGGCGGACGTCGGCGTATTCCACACCCCGGTTTTTGAGGTGATACAGGGCGGCTTGGATGGTATCTTTCATGGATTCATCCGGCTCGGATTCCCGATGGACCGATTCGAAGACCCACCTTCGATTGAAGGTAGAATATCACCGATCCTCGATGCCCGGGAGAAAGGGGCCCCATGCGATACCGCACACTCGGACGGACCGGCCTGGACGTCTCCGTGATTTGCCTCGGGACGATGCAGTTCGGCTGGACGGCGGACGAGCCGGCCTCTTTCCGGATCCTGGACGCCTACCTGGAGGCCGGGGGCAATTTCCTCGACACGGCGGACATCTACAGCTACTGGTCGTCGAAGAGCTACGCGGGGAAGACGGAAGAGATCCTCGGCCGGTGGATCGCCGACCGGAAAAACCGCGACCGGTTCATCCTGGCCACGAAGGTCGAGGGCCGGATGTGGGACGGACCGGACGGCGAAGGGCTGGGCCGGGCGCACGTCCTCCGGGCCGTCGAGGACAGCCTGCGGCGCCTCCGGACCGACCATATCGATCTGTACCAAACTCACCGGCCGGACCCTGACACCTCCCACGAGGAGACGCTGGACGTGATGGACCGGCTGGTCCGGGAGGGCAAGGTCCGCCACATCGGCTGCTCGAACTATTCCGCCGGCGACCTCCGGGAAAGCCTGTCCGTCAGCCGCGCCAAAGGGTGCGTCCGCTTCGAGTCCCACCAGCCCTATTACAACCTGGGGGGGCGGGCGGAGTTCGAGGAGGCCCTTCTCGGCCTCTGCGGGGAAGAGGAGATCGGCGTCATCCCGTATTCCCCCCTGGCCGGGGGATTCCTCACGGGAAAATACCGGCGGGACGAGAAGCCGGCCGACTCGGACCGCATGACCGACATCCGGATGCGGTACCTCGACGACCGGGGATACGGCATCGTCGAGAAATCGGAGGAGATCGGGAGGTCCCGGGGCGTGTCCACGGCGGCCGTGTCGCTGGGCTGGCTGCTGAGCCGGGCCGCGGTCACCGCGCCCATCATCGGGGCCAATTCCGTCGAGCAGCTCCGGGAGAGCCTTCAGGCGGGAGATCTGGTTCTGTCCCCGGAAGAGGTCGCCGAGCTGGACCGCGTGAGCGCGCCGGCCTGATGGAAGCCGGCCGGGGCGGGATTTGTATAGGTTCAGATAGATGTGAGACATCTCCTTGGGTAGGGAGTAGAGTTCCAGGGGCCAACAGAGAGAGAGGAGG
>JASLXW010000313.1 GCA_030740135.1 Nitrospinota bacterium | reverse complement strand
TCCAACAGCCCTACGACATCGAAGTCGGCGCGGGGACGATGAACCCGGCCACGTTCCTGCGCGTCCTGGGTCCGGAGCCCTGGAAGACGGCCTATGTGGAGCCCTCCCGGCGGCCCACCGACGGCCGGTACGGCGAAAACCCCAACCGACTCCAGCACTATTACCAATACCAGGTGATCCTGAAACCCTCCCCCCTGGAGGCTCAGCAGACCTATCTGGACAGCCTCGTCGCCCTGGGGATCGATCCGCTCGCCCACGACATCCGCTTCGTCGAGGACGATTGGGAGTCGCCCACACTGGGGGCCTGGGGGCTCGGTTGGGAGGTCTGGCTGGACGGGATGGAGATCACCCAATTCACGTATTTCCAGCAGGCCGGGGGCGTTGACCTCAAGCCCGTCTCGGTCGAGCTGACGTACGGCCTGGAGCGCATCGCCATGTACCTTCAGGGCGTGGAGAATGTCTACGACCTGGTCTGGACCGCGGGCATCCGGTACGGCGACATCCATCACTGGAGCGAGGTCGAGTTCTCGGCCTACAACTTCGAGTCCGCCGACGTGAAGACGCACCTGGAGTTGTTCAACCTCCACGAGGCCGAGGCCCTGCGGCTCCTCGAGGCGGGCGAAATCGTCCTGCCGGCCTATGACCATTGCCTCAAGTGCTCGCACCTCTTCAACGTCCTGGACGCCCGGGGGGCCATCAGCGTCTCCGAGCGGACGGCCTACATCGGCCGCATTCGCAAGATCGCCCGGCGTTGCGCCGAAGCCTATATAGAGGCGCGGGAGAAAATGGGGTTCCCGCTGCTCACGGGGGCGAAGGCCGCCGCGCCCGTTGCGTCGGATGGATGAGGTCGTTGAAAACGCCTGAGACCGCGCGATGGCCCGCCGCTGTCTGAAATCCACCCCCGTAAAACCCGTAACCGAACCGGACGCCCAACGGATGCCCGCTGACGATTTATTCCTCGAAATCGGTACGGAGGAGATCCCCTCGGGGTTTCTTGGGCGGGCCTTCGAGGACCTTTGCCGTCTGGCGGAGAAAACCCTGGCGGAAGCCCGGATCGCCCACGGGGAGGCCCGCGCGCTCGGCACGCCTCGGCGGCTGGTCCTCGCGGTCTCGGACGTGGCCGAATCGCAGGAATCCCTCGAGGAGCGCGTCATGGGCCCGGCGAAGAGCGTGGCGTATGACGAGTCGGGCAATCCCTCCAAGGCCGCCTTGGGATTCGCCAAGGGCCAGGGCGTCGCCGTCGAGTCGCTCGAGATCGTCGAGACCGGGAAGGGGGAGTACGTCTCCGCCGTCAGGAAAGAGGAAGGCCGCCCGGCGGCGGAAGTCCTTCCCGAGCGATTGCCCGCGCTGATTCAGGCGCTCGGGTTCCGGAAATCCATGCGGTGGGGGGACGGCGATCTCAGGTTCGCGCGGCCCATTCACTGGATCGTCGCAATCCTGGGCGGACGGGTGATCCCGTTTGAGCTGGGCGGCGTCGCGAGCGGGGATCGGTCCCGGGGCCACAGGTTCATGGCGCCCGGGGAGTTCGGCGTCGAAGGCCTGGAGGCATATATCGAAGAGGCCCGGGAGCGGTTCGTGATCGTCGATCCGGAAGAGCGGACGGCCCTCACGCGGCAGTTGGCCGAAGCCGCCGCACGGGAAGCCGGCGGGGCGATCCTCCCCGACGACGACCTGCTGGAAGAAGTCGCCGGCTTGGTGGAATACCCGACGCCCATCCTGGGCGCCATCGAATCCGAGTATCTGGACCTGCCCCGGGAAGTCCTGATCACGACGATGAAGCATCACCAGCGGTACTTTTCCGTCATCAACGGAAAGGGGGCAGGGGGGGGGGCGCGTCTGCCGAATTTTGTCGCCGTCAGCAACACGCGCGCGGGAAACCCGGACGTTATCCGGAAGGGGTATGAGTGCGTCCTGCGCGCCCGATTGTCGGACGCCGCCTACTTCTACCGGGAGGACGTCAAGCGCCCGCTTGAGGATTATGTTGAATTACTAAAAGGCGTTATATTTCAAAAGGATATCGGCACCTCCTTCGAGAAGGTTGAGAGGGTTGTCGAATTGGCCCGATGGCTGGCCGGAAGGCTCGCGCCGGACGAGGCTCAGCGGACGACCCGGGCCGCGTGGCTCTGCAAGGCCGACCTTGAAACCCGGATGATCTACGAATTTCCGGAGCTCCAGGGAATCATGGGCAGGGAGTACGCCCGGCTCTCCGGGGAAGAGGAGGCCGTCTGCCGGGCCATCGACGAGCACTACCGCCCGAGAGGCGCGGAGGAGGGGTTCGCCTCGGCCGGACCGGCGGCCTTCGTGGCGATTGCCGACAAGCTCGACACCATTGTCGGGTACGTAGGGCTCGGGAAGCTCCCCTCCGGCTCGGCGGACCCCTTCGGCCTGAGGCGGGCGGCGAGGGGGGTGCTGGGGACCATCCTCGCGCACGGTTACAGACTCGACCTTCACGCGTTGATTCGCGAGGCCGCGAAACTCCTGGCGGAGCGGCTGAAAAATCCTGACCCCGAGACCCTGGCGACCGATTCCCGGGATTTTCTGATGTCCAGACTCGAAAACCTCCTGCTCGCCGATGGGTTCCGCGTCGATCTCGTCCGCGCGGTTCTCGATGCCCGGACCGGATCTTGTGATGTCCTGGATGCCAAATTGCGTCTGAAGGCCCTGTCGGCGATTGCTGAGGAGGAGGATTTCGAGCCGCTGACGACGACGTTCAAACGGGTCATGAACATCATTCCCGAAGAGAACCTGGGGGAAGTCCGGGAAGACCTCTTCCAGGATGAGGCCGAAAAGGCCCTCAATATGGCCTTTCAGGAGCGGGGCGAAAGGATCAGGTCCCGAATCGAGAATCAGGAGTTCTCCGACGCCCTTCGGGAGATCGCCTCCTTGCGCCCGGCGGTGGACAAGTTCTTCGACGACGTTCTGGTCATGGCGGAGGACGCGGATTTGCGGAATAATCGCCTCAGCCTGCTTGCCTCTATCGGGGGCCTGTTCGCCCAGGTCGCGGATTTTCGGAAAATCTTCTCGAACGTTTCCCGGGAGTAGCGCGGATGTCCCGATTGACGCCCGGGCAGGCCGGCCGGCTTGTAGAGATCCTGCACCGGGAGTCCAGGGCGCTCGGATTCGACGCCCTGGCGATTGCGCGGGCGGCGTCCCTGGCCCGGGGGGACTATCTCGACGGCTGGCTGGACCGCGGTTTCGGCGGGAGGATGTCTTATCTCCACCGGAACCGGGATTCCCGAAAAGACCCCCGGAAGGTCTGGCCGGAAGTCGAATCGGTCGTGACGGTCGCCATGAACTACCACACCGGAATCTCGCCGGCGGGGGGGGGGGGGGGGGCCGGTGCGGGAGAGGGCAGGGGCCTGATCGGGGCGATTTCCCGGTACGCGTGGGGGCGCGATTATCACAAGGGGGTCCGGAAGCGGCTTTTGAAGCTGGCGCGGACCGTCGGGGAATCGCGCCTGGGGCGGGCGGTGAAGTGCTACGTGGACACCGGACCCGTTCTTGAGCGGGAGTGGGCCGCGCGCGCCGGGTTGGGCTGGATCGGGAAAAACACCCTCCTTCTCAATCCCGGCCTCGGCTCATGGTTTTTCCTCGGCGTGATGCTCCTCGACGTGGCCCTGCCCGCCGGAGAGCCTCAAGGCGACCTCTGTGGAACGTGCGACCGGTGCATCCGGGCCTGTCCGACGGGCGCCCTCGTCCGGCCTTACGTCATGGACGCCAGGCGGTGCATCTCTTATCTGAACATCGAGCTTCGGGGGTGGATTCCGCGCGAGATGCGGCCGTTGATGGGAAATTGGGTCTTCGGGTGCGACGACTGCCAGAGCGTTTGTCCCTATAATGGGGACGTCCCCGTTTCGGCCAACCGGGATTTCCGGCCGCGGGAGGGCCTGGACGCCCCTTCGCTCGTCGAGCTCCTGGAGATGGACGAGGAGACCTTCGGCCGCCGCTTCGAGGGCTCACCCCTCCGGCGCGTCCGGTGGGCTGGAATCGTCAGGAACGCCGCTGTCGCCCTGGGCAACTCGGGGGCGGGAGAGGGGAGGGCGGTAAAGCCCCTCGGCGGGGCCTTGGACCACCCGGAGCCCATCGTTCGCGGACACGCCGCCTGGGCGCTGGGGAATCTTGGCGGGGCGGAAGCCGAAAACCTTTTGAGGAGACGGTTGGCCTCGGAGGAGGACCGGGAGGTCCGGGATGAAATCGTTCAGGCAATTCATGAGATCGAGGGCCGCGACCGGGGGGCGGGCGCCCTGACCCAGGCCGGGGTTTCATCGGAGGAAACAGTTGTTAAGGCAATATGATACAATAATATCAATGTGTTATAATGTTACTTTTACATAAACTCTTAAAGAGGCGAAAGTGATGACCGCAAGTCCTGAGTTGAGAGACAAGCTGCTTCTCGCCCACCAGATTCTCTCGGCCTATGGCGCGTTCGAGCTGAACCTGGGACACGTCAGCGTCCGGCTGGACGAACCGGACCGCTACCTGATCATCGGCCACATTCACCACCTGGGGAAGACCTTCGACGACCTCGCGCCGGAACACCTCACGATCATGGACGGAAGCGGCGAAGTGGTCGAGGGCCAATTGAAGCCGCCGGGCGAGCGGTTCATCCACACCGAGATCTATAAGGCCCGGCCGGACGTCCGGTCCGTGGCCCACGCCCATCCGCACACCAGCGTCGCCTTCAGCGTGTCGGGGACGGACATCCTGCCGATAGGACACCGGGGGACGATCTTCGCGCCCAAGGTCCGCGTTCTGGGCAACCCGGGGCAGATCGACGGCCCGGCGCTGGGTCAGGAAGTGGCCGAGGCCCTGGGCGGGACGCCCGCCCTTCTGTTGGCCGGTCACGGGGTGGTCTGCGTCGGCGGCTCCATCGAGGAGTCCGTCACGGTCCTGATCGCCCTGGAAGACACGGCCAAATTGCAGCTTACGGCCGGGTTGGCGGGAGACCCGAGGCCCATTGAGGCGGACCATCTCGAGGGTGGGCTGACCCACGGGATCGAGTTCAGCGAATTCGTCGAATGCACCTGGGCGGCGTATGCGGCCCGGGTCGCGAAATCGAAGGAATAACGGAGCGGGTTACGGTTCCCCCCCCCCCTCCCCCCCCGCCCGAGCGGGGACAGGACGGCGCAAGGGTTCAAAATGTCGAA
>JASLXW010000312.1 GCA_030740135.1 Nitrospinota bacterium | reverse complement strand
CGCGGCCCCGGCAGGGGTTGGAAAGGGATTATCGTTCATGAGCAGTGTCGTCAAAAAGCGACGAAAAAAGATGCGCAAGCACAAGCATAAGAAGTCTCTGTCGCGCAACCGTCATAAGAAGAAGAAATAGTCATACGGATTGATTTCCGGTTGTCCTTGATGAAGGGGATGGGTGTACACGTTCCGGGTGACATTTGGCCCGCGCGTGGCGACCGTCCCTTTCTTCTTTTTGGGGTCCGGGGGTCCCGGTGTCGCACCCCGGTTGTCGTTTTGGATTCAGGCCAAGGTTGAGGCCAGCAGGTCTCTGAGCGCCGTTGCGCCCGTGGAAAAATCCATTTTCCGGCCCGCTCGACGCGCCGCCGCTCCCATGGACGCGAGCGCCCCCCGGTCCGAGAGCATTTCCTGAAGGATCTCCAGAAGCCGTTTCTCTCCGTCCCGCCCTTGAAGATCGACCTCTTTGCCATAGGCCGGCTGAACCAGGTGACGAGACCCGGAGCTGACGCTCGACACCACCGGGACCCCTTGGCGCAGCGCCTCTACAATCGTCAATCCGTAGCTTTCGTGCCTGGCGGGAGAGACGTAGAGGTCCGCAAGCCGAAAGAGCGCCCGTTTCCGCGTGCCCCCGACGTGTCCCGGGAACCGGGCGTGGATTCGGCGAAGCCGTGCGGCCGTTTTTCGAAGTCCGGCCGCGTAGGCCTCCCCGCCCATGAAAGCCGCGCCCCCGCAAATCAGGACCCGGACATCCTCCAGGCCGGGGACGCTCGCGCCCCTTTCCCATAGCAAAAGCGCCTTCAGGAGGCGGTCGAGGCCCTTTTCGGGGGAAATCCGGCTGAGCGTCAGCAGGACGGGCGTGTCCGGCCGGAGGTCGTAATCCCGCCGGGCGGAGGCCATCTCCCCCTCGACCTGCCGCTCCGCAACGTCCTCCTCCCAGCCGCCCCAGGGAAGGACCGTGGTCTTCCGGAGCGCTCGAGGGCCGTAGCAGCGTCCCAGCGTCCGGGCCATCCCCGCGGAGGGAACGACGAGTCGGGACGAGTGCCGGACGCAGCGCGACTGCTTTTCGAAGACCAATCGCAACACGTCCGGACACAGCGCGGAAAGTCCGGAAGACGCAATGGCGCGATAGACGGCAATGGGGAGCGCGGGGGAGGCGTTGAGCCGCAGATACATTCGGGAGAAGAAGTCCGCGACGTCCACGTGAAAGATGGTCACGATCGGATGGCCCATGGCCGTCACCGCGCGGAAGTCGACGCCCTCGGAGATATCGTTGCTCAACACCACGAAAGGCTCGGCCTGCGGCCGGGCCGTCATCCCCCGGAGATGGTCGGTGGCGGCGGTTTCGAACCGGCGGCAGAAACGTGCGTATTCTCTCCGGCTCAGCCGGGCGGGGTGGTCGTCGTCCCCCAGGACCGGGAGGTGGACATACTCCACGCCGACAGGGGTGTCGGGCGGTCTCCTTCCCGGCGCGAGGAGGGTGAGGGAGATCTTCCGGTCGGCCGCCCAGAGATGGACGAGACGCCGGCAGACCGCCGCGCCCCCGCCGAGGGGCTGCCGCTCCGGATGATAACCCCCGTGGGCGGCGATATAGACGATGCGAATCGGCGACGCCGTCATTCCCGGAACATCGGTTGAACGATCCCCGCTGGAAGGCCGCCGCTTCTCAGGTGTCGGCTTGGCCGCCTCCGCTGTCCGCCGCCTCCCGGAGCGCCGCCCAGACGACCTCCGGAGTCAGCGGGAGGTTGTTGAAAGGGATGCCCACGGCGTCGCAGACTGCGTTGGCGATGGCGGCGGCCGTCGGCGCGAGGGCCGGCTCCCCCACGCCCTTGGCCCCGAACGGCCCGTCCGGGTGGGGGACCTCGACGACCCGGGCCGTCAGGTCCGGAACGTCCAGCGTCGAGCAGATGTGATAGTCGACGAGCGTGGGGTTGAGAAACTTCCCCTCGTCCAGCAGGACCTCCTCGATCAGCGTGCAGCCCAGGCCCATGGCCAGAGCGCCTTCGAGCTGCTGCTCGCAGGTCTTGGGGTTGACGGCCCGGCCCACGTCATGTGCGGCGACCAGGCGCAGGACCTTGACGGACCCGGTCTCCACATCGACCTCGACTTCCGCGGCCTGGGCTCCGTACATCCAGAAGGGGACCGGACGGGTCCCCTGCCCGGTTTCCGGATCGAGCGGCGTGGCGTCGTCCATGTGGTACTCCCCCCGCCCGAGGATGGGTCTTTCGCCGCGCGCGCCGAAGACGAGCCGGCCGAGGGAGATGCTTCTTTCGGGCGATCCGCTGACCGACACCCGGTCGCCGTCCAGCGCGAGGTCCTCGGGCGCGGCCTCCAGAACTTTCGCCCCGAGCTCGAGGATCTGGCCCTTGGCGTCGGCCGCCGCCTTTTGCACCGCCAGTCCCATCGAGAACGTCGTCCGGCTCGAGGTCGTGGACCGGTCATAGGGGGTCACGTCGGTGTCCGGTGTCGCCAGGTGAATCCGATCCGGATCCAGACCCAGCTCGGCCGCGGCGATCTGCGTCAGGACGGTGTGGGCGCCCTGACCCACCTCCATGCTGCTCGTGAGGACCTGGACGGTTCCGTCCTCGTTGATCTTCAAAAACGCCGATGAGGCCGCGTAGGCGGTGGCCCCCCCTTTGTGCATGGCGGCGATCCCCCGGCCCCGGCCCGGCGGCTTCGGCGTCTCCCAGCCGATGGCCTCGGCGGCGGAGCGCAGAGACTCGCGCACGCCGACGCTCCTGAGGGTCTCGCCCGTGGACGAGAGGTCTCCCTCGACGAAGGCGTTGCGGAGGCGAATTTCCAGGGGATCGATCCCGAGCGCCCGGGCGATGTCGTCCATCTGGCGTTCCGAGGCCCAGGTGACCTGCGGCATGCCGTAACCCCGGAAGGCGCCCGCCACCGGGTTGTTGGTGTACACGCAATAACTGTCGATCTTGAGGTGAGGGATCCGGTACGGGCCCGCCGAGGAATAACCGGCGTTGGTGGCGACGGTCGGACCTTTTTCGGTGTAAGCGCCGGTGTCCCAGTAGACCCGGATCTCGCGCCCCAGCAGCAGGCCGTCCCGCGTGACGGCCGTCTTCAGGTACTGGACGGTTGCATGCCGGATGAGGGTGGCCGTGAACACCTCCTCCCGGGTGTACACGACGCCGACCGGGCGTCCGTCGGCGTGCAAGGCGAGCAGGGCCGCCAGGGGCTCCGCGTTCAGGCCCCCCTTTCCGCCGAACCCCCCGCCCACCGGCAGCGAGGTCACGCGGAGCTTCGTCATCGGGATGTCGAAGGCGGCTGCCAAGTCCCGCCGGCAACGGTAGGGGGCGTCGTTGTGCGTCCAGACGACCAGCTTGCCGCCCGTCTCTTGCGCCATCGCGGCGTTGACTTCTATGGGGACGTGCTGGACGGGATGGCTGAAATATCGGTCGGTGAAGACCCGGTCCGCTTTCGAGACGGCCTCTTCGATGTCTCCGCGCCGCAGCCTGAAATAAGTGCAGATGTTGGTTCCGGCGACCGGGCGGCCGGCATTGTCCCGGACGTACGTCATCATCTCTTCGTGGACGATGGGCGAATCCGGGGAGGCCGCTTTCTCCACGTCGCACACGGCGGGAAGCGCTTCATAGTCGATCTCGATCCGTTCCAGGGCCTCCAGGGCGGCGTCCTCGCTTTGCGCCGCAACCGCCGCCACCGCTTCCCCCCGGAACCGCACCTTTTCCGCGGCGAGGACCGGCCGATCCAGGATGGACGAGCCGTACAGGCCCAGGTTGTCCCGGCCCGTCAGGACGGCGGCCACCCCCCGGACTTTCCGGGCCGCGGAGACATCGACGCGCCGAATGCGCGCGTGGGGGTGGGGACTTCGCAGGGCGCGGCCCACGAGCATTCCCGCCAGGCGAAAATCCGCGCCGTAAACGACCCGGCCGGTGGATTTGTCTTCCACGTCGACGCGGGGAAGCGAGCCGCCGACGCCGCGGTTTTCGGTCAATATTTCGGAATTCGGTCTCATGGGATGTTCTGATCTGAGAGAGAGGCGCTTCCCTGTTCCGGCGAGCGGTTTTGGGTCATCGAGACGCGGGACGGTCCGGCAAAGCAACGCGGACAGTATACACGAAGGTCCGTTCTCCCCCGGAACGCGGCCTCCGCATCCCGGGCGAGAGCCGGAGGGGGGGGAGGGGCCGGTCGCGAATCAGGCCATCAGGTTCAGACACAACGTGGCGTAAATCTTGATCGTGTCGATGTAGTCTTCGAGGTTTTGGTGTTCGTTCGGGCCGCTGTCGAAACTCTTGAGGCAGAACTTTGCCGTCGGGATGCCGGCGTCGATTCTGAGAAACCGGGCGTCGCTGGTGCTCATCACCCCGCCGATCCCGATGGGCTCCTTTCTCACCTCCTCGTAGGCCGTTTGGAGGGCCTGGACGATGGGTTCATCCGGATGGATGGTGGAGGGCGAGCCCTCGAGGTGGACGGAGAGGTCCGCGCGGAAATCCGGATCTTCGGCCCGGAGGCGGTCGAGGACGGCCCGCACGTCGGCGAGCACGTCGTCCGTCGTCTGCCCCGGCAAGGTGCGGCAGTCACAGCGAATGACGCACCGGTCGGCGCAGATCGTGTCGGAGAATCCGGCGTTGAACCGGTTGACGCTCAGCAGGGGCGCGCCCGGGACGAAGGCATGGGGCTCCCACCCGGTGAACTCCATCCGCCGCAGCGCTTCCACCGCCTTCATCGCCTGATAGATCGCGTTCACCCCCTTTTCCTGGCGGGTGGTGTGCGCGCCGACGCCGTAGACGGTCACGTCGAACAGGACGATTCCCCGGTGGCCGATTTCCACCTTGACCGGACGATCCGACTCCGTGTAGACGGCGTAGTCGGCCTCGATCATCCCTTGCTCGACCAGTACCTTGATCCCCTTGTAACCGAACTGAAGCTCGTCCGCCGTCTGGGTCAGGAGGATGTCCCCGCGCAGCTTGACGCCGCAGGCCTTCAGGGTCCGGACGGCGGACAGGGCCGCGGCCAGCCCCACTTTCATGTTGTTCGAGCCGATGCCCCAGAGATGGCCATCGTGGATCTCTCCGGAAAGCGGCGGGTGTTTCCAGTTTGATTCGTCGCCGGGATGGACGGTGTCGAGGTGGGAGTTGAAAAGGAGGACCGGCGTCCCTTCCGACCCGCGAAGCCGGCCGCGATTG
>JASLXW010000311.1 GCA_030740135.1 Nitrospinota bacterium | reverse complement strand
TCCTGGCCTTGTACTTCCTGAACGCCAATCCGGAGTACGGCTCGGGAGAGCTGACTTTCAACCTCCTCGAGCTTTACAAGATGGCGCCCAGGCTTCCGGCGGAGCACCAGTTCTGGATCTTCCTCGCGCTCTTCGTCGGGTTCGCCATCAAGGTCCCGATGTTCCCGTTCCACACCTGGCTGCCCGACGCCCACGTCGAGGCCCCCACGGCGGGTAGCGTCATCCTGGCTGGCGTCCTCCTGAAGATGGGGACCTACGGCTTCGTCCGGTTCAGCCTGCCGCTCTTGCCCAAGGCCAGTGAGACGATGATTCCGTTCATGGCCCTTTTGGCCATCATCGGGATCATCTACGGGGCCCTGGTGGCCATGGCGCAGAGCGACGTGAAGAAACTTGTGGCCTACAGCTCGGTGAGCCATCTCGGTTTCGTCATGCTGGGCATCTTTGCCCTGAACTCCCAGGGGCTGGTGGGCGCGCTGCTCCAGAACATCAACCACGGGCTGTCCACGGGGGCGCTCTTCCTCATCGTCGGGATCATCTACGAGCGAAGGCACATGCGGGAGATCTCCGGCTTCGGCGGCCTCGCGAAGGTGATCCCCGTGTTCACCGTCTTCTTCGCCATCACCATGTTCTCCTCCATCGGTTTGCCGGGGCTCAACGGGTTCGTGGGCGAGTTCCTCATCCTGGTGGGGGTCTTCCAGGTGAGCAAGGTCTACGCGGCCTTCGCCGTCCTCGGCATCGTCCTGGGGGCGGCCTATATGCTGTGGCTCTTCCAGCGGATGATGTTCGGAGGCGTGGACAAGCCCGAGAACGAGGGCCTGGCCGACCTGAACAAGCGGGAAGTGATCTATCTGATGCCGCTGATCCTCCTCATGTTCTGGATCGGGATTTATCCGAAGCCCTATCTGCGAATCCTGGAGCCCGCGGTGAACAATCTGGTCCGTCAGATTAATCTGGCCAAGGCGGGCAAGCCTATCGACGGCAAGGCCGTCGCGCGGCCGGCGGTCCTGCCGGAGGTCCCACCCCGGTCCGCCGAAGAGGTCCGGGCGCTGGTGTCCCAATTCAAGCGCGGCGTTTCGGGAAAATAGTCCATGGATCCCATCGTTCTGCCCAAGGTCCAGCTCGGGCCGATTCTCCCCGAGATTGTCATGACCGTGCTCGTCTGCGCGATCATTCTGGTGGACCTCTTCCTGTCCCCCAGGAAGAAGGGGTTCTCAGGGTTCCTGGCGCTGGCGGGCCTCGTCGTGGCGGGCGTCTTTCTGGCCGGGCGGATCGGGACGGACGTGAAGCTGTTCGGGGGGATGTACCGGGTGGACGATTTCTCCACCTTTTTCAAGTTCATCTTCCTGGGCGTGGCGTTTCTGACAATCCTGATCTCGTTCCGCTACCTCAAGATCGAGGATATCAACCGGGGCGAGTATTACGCCCTGATCCTCTTCTCGACCATCGGCATGATGGTGCTGGCCTCGGGGAACGACCTCCTCACGATCTACATCGGACTCGAGCTCCTCTCCATTCCGGTGTACTTGCTCGTCGGCTTCCTGAAGCGGGATCTGATGTCGCAGGAGGGCGGCATCAAGTACTTCCTTCTGGGGATCTTCAGCTCGGCCATCATCCTGTACGGCATCGCGTTGATCTACGGCTACACCGGAACCCTCTACCTGGACGGCATTCGGGAGGCCCTGGCCCCCGGTGCCGGGCAAGCCCCGGGGGGGAGCCCGCTCCTCACGCTGGCCATCATCCTGTTGACGGCAGGTTTCGCCTTCAAGGTCGCCCTGGTCCCCTTCCACATGTGGGCGCCCGACGCCTACCAGGGCGCCCCGACCTCCATTACGGCCTTCATGTCCGTGGGGACGAAGGCGGGGGCCTTCGCGGCCGTGGTGCGGGTTTTCCTGGTGGCCTTCGGCGATTCGATGGATCAGTGGCGGATCCTGCTCTGGCTGCTGGCCGTCGTGAGCATGACGTGGGGCAACATCGCGGCGATGGTCCAGACCAATCTGAAACGCATGTTGGCCTATTCCAGCGTCGCGCACGCCGGCTACATCCTGATCGGTCTCGTTGTCGCGACCCGGACCGGGATCGCCAGCATCCTGCTCTACCTGGCGGCGTACCTGTTCACAAACCTGGGCGCGTTCGCCGTGATCATCCTGCTCTGCCGCCCGAGTCTGCGCGGGGACCGGCTGGAGGACTTCCGGGGCTTGGCCCGGCAGCATCCGTGGCCCGCGCTGGCGCTCCTGTTTTTCTTCCTGAGCCTCACGGGCCTCCCGCCCACCGCCGGGTTCGTCGGGAAGTTCTACATCTTCTCCGCGGCTGTCGATGCCGGCTTCATCTGGTTGGCCGTCATCGGCCTGCTGAACAGCGCGATCTCCCTCTACTACTACTTCCGGGTCGTGATGATGATGTACATGCACGAGCCGGCGGGGAAGATCCACACCTCGAATTCCGTCCCGCTGACCGTCGGGTTGGCGGTCATGGTCGCCGGCGTCTTGGTGATCGGCGTATACCCCCATCCCTTCCTGGAAGCGGCGAAGGTCTCCGTGGCGGGCCTGTTCAATGGAATCCCCGCCGTTGCCTTGATCCCTTGAGGCCTCGCTTCTCTCTGTGACCCAAAATATTGCAGCGTGTCCAATTCGGCCTGAAAGCGTATTTCCGGCGGCGTTTTGAATTGCCCGCGTTTGACGAATCTGATATAAGGGGCTTCGGCGCTCCCCGCCCTGGCGATATGCTCATCCGTCCTTGGCTTTCCTGAATTCACCGTCGCGATGAACCCAGATCCGGCTTCAGTCAATAAACCGCAGGGTTCGGATGAAACCTTGAATCCAGCCGGCACCATGACCGCAGGCAAGACCCGCCGGATCTACCTCCTCAAGGATCTGCCCCCCGAAGTCGTGGCGGTGGCGTTCGCGAAGACGAGCCGCTCCCCGGAGGCCTTCGACGAGATCGCCCGAGAGCTGACCGACGAGGCCTCGGCGCAGTTCCACGAGAAGTGGGTCGTCGGATACGGCCACGCCTCGGTGGCCGAGCACGCCGTCCTGTCCATCGCCATCGAAAACGTCAGCCGGTTCGCGACCGAGGCCATCGAGTCCAACCGCCTGGCCTCCTACACCGAGAAGTCCTCCCGGTATCAGGTCTTCTCCCCGGACGACTACTACGTCCCCGAGGAGATCGCCGCCTCGCCCCTGGCGGGGGAGTATCGGGAGACGACCCGCTGGCTGTTCGATAATTATCTCCGCGTCCAGAACCGCCTGGACGCCTTTCTCCGGGAATCCGGAAAGCTCCCCCGGCGGGACGGCGAGTCGGAGCGCGGCTACGCCGTCCGGGTCCGGGCGTACGCCCTCGACCGCGCGCGTTTCCTGTTGCCCATCTCCGCCCTGGCCAACGTGGGAATGACGGCCAACGCCCGGGTTTTGGAGCACGCCATCCGGAAGATGTTGAGCCACGAGCTGGGCGAGGTCCGGCGGATCGGCGAGTCGCTCAAAGAGGTCTGCCGGGAGGCGGTCCCGACGCTGGTGAAATACGCCGATTACAACCCCTATCTGGCGGAAACCAGAGAGGCCCTGGATTCGGCGGCGGAGACTGGGTTGCCCGGGGAACACGCTTCCGAGGAGAACTACACCCGAATCCTGGAACATCCCGAGGACCCGGAAACTGCGCTCGCCGCGGCGATCCTCTATCCTCACGGGGATGTCCCGTATGAAACCCTCCGCGGGCGCTTGGCGGCCCTGCCCGGGAAGCGGAAGGAGGAGATTATCGAGGAGGCCCTCCGGCGGCTCGACCGCTTCGATATCCCGATCCGCGAGATGGAGCACCTGAACTACACCTTCGAGTGCCTCGTGGACCAGGGGGCCTACCTGGACCTGAAGCGGCACCGGATGTGCACCCAGAGCGTCCAGCCGCCCACCATCCGGCACGGCTTCCTGACGCCCGAGTTGATCGACGACGCCGGCGTCCGGGACGACTACATGGCGGGGGTCGAGCGGGCCGAGGCGGGCTACGAGAGGTTCTCGAAGGGTTTCCCGAACGAGGCGCGCTACTTCGTTCTCAACGCCCACCGCCGCCGGATGCTCTGGACGCTCAACCTGCGAGAAATCATGCACGTCGTCAAGCTGCGCAGCGGCCCCGGCGGACATTTCACCTACCGGCGCGTGGCGCAGCAGATGCACCGCGAGATCGAGCGCGTTCATCCGTTCATCGCCCGGTTCATCGAAGTCAACCTGGAAGAGGCGAGCGGGCGGTAAGGCCGGTGCCTTGACAGTCGCGGATCGGCAAGCATATATCCTTCAAAGGGTTTGATGGTTCGGCCTGAATGGGACATCCGACGGGGAGACATTCAATTCGGCTTTATCGAATCGTGTTCGCGGTATTCGTCGGGGTTCTGTTCCTGGCGCCCGCCGGGGCGTCGGCGGAGTTTTTCGCCAGCCTGTACGCGGGCGGCTCGATTTCCCAATCCGGAAACCTCAAGCAAACATCGGGGGGCGTGGACGAGGTTTTCGAGAACCTGGACATCGACGATTCCGTCGTGCTCGGGGCGAAGGCGGGCTACTGGTTCCTCCGATTCTTCGGCCTGGAGCTGGATCTCTACACCTACACGGCGGACATCCCCGCCCAGACGGTCACCGCCGAGAATCAGACCACCAGCGTGCGCATCCAGAAGGCCTTTGCCGCCTCGGACATCAGGCTGGTCAATGTGGGATTGAACGGCTTGTTCCGATTTCCGTGGGACGACTTCGAGCCCTACGTCGGCTCGGGCGATTCCGGCGGGACGGATGACGGCAATTTCGCCGTGGGCGCCCAGGCGCTGGCCGGGCTGAAGTATTTCTTCTTCCGCAGTTTCGCGCTATTCGCCGAGTACAAGTTCTCCCACATCGAACACGCTTTCCGGGTGAACTCCGGCGCGCTCACCAACGTCACGAACGAGAACGATTCGAACACCCATCACATTTATGCAGGAGTTTCCTTCCACCTGCGATTTCCCTTGCCTGAGGTCGCCCTCCGGCGCGGAGAATTCTAGCCCGCCGGACGCCCCAATCACGCCAGGCTCCCAACACTGATCTGAAAGACTCCGCCGGAACCATGGATTCCGCCATGAAAGATCTCGTCTAACAGGTTTCGGAAAAACGATTCTGAGGGGTCTGAAATGCCCCAATCTGTCATTCCGAGGGCGGCGATGAATCTCCACCGG
>JASLXW010000310.1 GCA_030740135.1 Nitrospinota bacterium | reverse complement strand
ACGGTCGAGGTGCTGAATCCTCGTCGGGCCGACGTCGTGCCGCACCTCGGCGATCTGGCTGAGCGGGACCGGCTGCCCGGTCGGGGTGTAGATGATGATGTCATCGAGATTTTGCGTCCGCAGGAAACGATCGCGAGGGGCGCGCAGCACGATGTCCAGCTCTTTGCCCCGGTCGCGGAAAATGCCCGCCCGGGTGCCGTTCACGAGCGTTTCGATGACATTGCCCAGCTCGCTCACGGACATGCCCAGATCCGCCGCCTTCTCCCGGTCCACGTGTATCTGGACCTCCGGATTGGCCAGCTCGAAACTGCTGTTGACGAAGAGGACCTCCGGCAGCTGCCGCGCGCCCGCCTCCACCCTGTTGGCGATCCGCTTGATCTCGGCCAGGTCATCCCCCGTGACGTTCACCTCCAGGCTGATTCCCCCGCCGCCGCGCCGGGAGAAGAGCGACGCCTGGGCGACGAAGGCCCGCACCCCGGGAACGCCCTGCACCGCCCCGAACAGCTTTTGGTTGAGCATACGCATGGATTTCTGATCTTCGTACTCGCGCTTTCCCACCATTCCGATGAAGGAGTTGCCCGTGAAGGAATTCGAGGTGCTCGCCACGGCGAAGTAGCGTCCGAGCTCCGGAACCCGGGCGAGACGGCCCTCGATCTCCTGGACGATCTGGTTTTGCCGCTCGAGGTTGAGACCCGGCGGGGTGCGCAGAATGGAGAAAAAGAAGTTGCGGTTGCCCTTCGGCAGGTAATCTATCGGGGGGAAGAAGTACCAGGCCAGGACGATCGCGCCCGCCGTGACGCCGCCCACGAAGAACAGCCTCCGGAACACCCCCCGCATGAAAAAACGCACCAGCCCGACGGCGAACCGCCGCAAGAGGTTCCCGAGGCCATAAACACCCAGTAAGCCGATAATCCGGGCGAGAATCGAGACGCGGTTGATTTGCCTGAGGAGGCGGGCGCTCAGCATGGGGATGACCGTGATGGAAACGATCAGGGAAAGTCCGACCGCGACGCTGATGGCGATCGCGATGTCGCGGAAGAGCTGGCCCGCCTCGTCCTGCACGAAGATGACCGGAATGAAGACGGCGAGGGTGGTCAGGGTGGAAGCGAGGATCGCGCCCCAGACTTCGGATCCGCCGTCCACGGCGGCCTGCCAGCGGTCTTTCCCCATCTCCCGGTGCCGGTAGATGTTTTCGAGAACGACGATGGCGTTGTCCACCACCATGCCCACCGCGAAGGCGAGCCCCGCAAGCGAGATCACATTGATGGATCGGCCAAAGGCGAAGATGAAGATGAAAGTAGAGACAATCGCCACGGGAATCGCGATGGTGATGACGATGACGCTGGAAACGCTTCCGAGGAACAGAAGCAGGACGGCGACCGCAAGCGCCCCGCCGATGTAGATATTGTTGATTACCAGGCTCCGGGAACTAAAGATGTAATCCGTCTCGTCGTACACCTGGCGGAGATGGATGTCGCGGTCCTTGTAGAGCGCATTCACCTGGGCGACCGTTTTCTTGACGCCATTCATGACCTCGATGGTGTTCGACCCGGTTTTGCGGATGATCCCGATGCCCATGGTGGGACGCTGGTTCATGCGCATGTACCGGGCGGCGTCCCTGTAATCGAAGGAGACCAGCGCGATGTCGCGAAGGTACACCGGGCCTCCTTCCCGCTGCGCGACGATGGTGCTCTGGAGGTCTTTCAGATCGGTGAAGTTGCCCACGGTGCGGATGACGTACCGCTTTTTCCCCTCGTCGATGTTTCCGCCCTTGGTGTTCCGGTTCTCGCGGAGAAGGGCGTTGCGCAGGTCACCCACCGTGACCCCCCGGGCGCTCATGGCGGGGTAGTCCAGGGTGACGCGCACCTCGCGCGCCTCTCCGCCCCACATCCGCACGTCCCCCACACCGGGAACGCGCTCCAGCTTGGGAAGGACAACGTCAAACATCTCTGTGCGAATCTCATTGATCTTGCGGTTCGTCACCAGGGTGAACCAGGCGATGGGCTGCCGCTCGTCCGAGTTGACCGCCCGGATGAGGGGCCGGTCGGCGTCGTCTGGAATATTCCGCACACGGCCCAGCTTCTCGGCGACATCCAGCCGGGCGATGTCCTTGTTCGTCCCCCAGTCGAACTCGAGGGTGATGGACGACCGCCCCTCCCGGCTGTCCGAATTCATCTCGACCATCCCCTCCACCGAGGTCAGCCTCTCCTCGAGCCGCTTGGTGATCTCCTCTTCCACCTCGAGCGGGGCCGCACCGTCGTAATTGGTCCGGACGCTGATGACCGGGCGGTCCACCGTCGGGATCATCTGAACGGGAATCCGGAAAAGGCTGATCGCCCCGAAGAGGACGGCCAGGATCACCCCCACCAGGGTGGTGACGGGATTGCGCACGCAGGCCCGGACGATGTTCATCGTATCTCCTGTGAAATTTCACCGTTTCGGGGAGAATCGGACGCGGCAAAGAAATTTTTCCCGGCACCGGCGGCCCCGTACACCCGGTCAAACCACCACCGGCTCAACCGATCGTGGGGCCGGGGGTTCCGGCACCGGATGAGGAGGTAGGCCGCGAATCCCGCAAGCCCCAACGCCGCCATAGGGCGGGCGGCCGCCGGGAAGGTGAGGGCCCAGAGGGCCACGAAGAGCGCGCCCGCCGTCAGCGGAACCCCGCCCCAGGGGAGCGCCGGGACGCGCCATCTTTCATAAGAGAATGGATGGAGAAGGGCCACCCCCGACCTCGTGAAAATATCGGCCAGCGTGTGGCCGCCCGCCGCGAGAAGCCAAAGCCCGGCCACCCGGTAGAAGTCCCACCCCCCGTACGAGGAGAGGAACCCGGCCGCGAGAAGAGCCCCGGCGAGAACTCCCAGGACGCTGTGGGTGAGAGTCCGGTGATAGCGGAAGAAAAGCTCCTGCCATGGCAAAGCAGCAACCCGTCCCAATCGGGCGAGGAGCCCGCGGCTGCGCAGAGGGCGGGTTCGGCCGGGCCCGCTTCGGGACCGAGAACCGCCGCTCCGAGCGCGGCGCCCGCGGCGGCGTGGAAGACCGTGTTCATGGCGCTTGGCCTTCGCGCGGTTTTTTCTCCCCGGGCGGCTTGCCGCCGGAAGCCCCCGGCGGCGCAGAACGGAAGGCCCTTTGCTCCTTGCCTTGCGCGGCGGCCGGCGGTGGGCTTTGCTCCCGGAAGAGCCCGTCAAAAAATCGGACGGTCTTATCGGCCACCTCCGCGGCGAGGTTGGGGACCACGGCGAGAGCTTTCAAGAAGCCATTGGTCGCGGAGGCCCCCTGTTCGGGGGATTTGGTCTCCTTTTTCCCGCCCCCGCCGGGCGGGCCGCTTCGCGGTCCCGGGCGGCTTTGTCCGCTTTGGGGACCATCCCGCCGAGGCCGTTCCGCGCTGGGACGCCGGGGGGCGCCATCGGACCGTGGGCCGTCCCCCCTCCCGCGCGGGCCGCCCTGACCGTGAACCTGCATGCCGTTCCGGAGATTCTCGTTCCCCACCGTCACCACCGTCATGCCCGGCTTCAACCGGTCGGCGGGCGCTTCGACGAAAGAATCCACGCTCTTCCCGGAGGGAAAGGACACTTCCCGGACGCGCCCTTTTTCCAGCACGAAAACCGACATTCCCTGGGGTCGCTGGATAACAGCGTCCTTGGGGACCAGTATGGCGCGGCTTTCCGCCCCGTACTCCTTGGAGACCCGGGCGAACATGCCCGCCTTGATGGCGATATCGGGCGTATTCTCAAGCTCAATCTCGACCGGGAAGGTCCGGCTCTTGGGATCGGCCTTGGGGACGATGCGCCGCAGATGGCCCTTGAAGATCCGGCCCGGGATGGCGTCGAGGCGGACCTCGGCGATGCCCCCCACCTTCACCTGGGTGATCTGCTTTTCGGAGATGGCGGCCACCACCAGCACCTTGTCGAGTTCAACCACCTCGGCCACCTTCCCTCCCTTTTGGACCCATTGGCCCACCTCCAGGTATTTCTCGGTGAGAAACCCCGTCAGGGGGGAGCGGATGACGGTCTTCGAAAGCTCGAACTTCAGCACGGCCATCTTGGCCTTCACGCGATCCACCTCGGCCGCCGCCTTGGCCACCTCCTCGCGGCGCGGCCCCGCCTCGGCGAGCCGGAGATTGCTCTCCGCCTCCGTGAACTGGCTCTTGCTGCTCTGGTAGTTCGCCAGGGCGGTGTCGTACCGGGAGCGGTCGAGGATTTTTCGCCGGTAGAGATCCTCCGTGCGCTTGAACTCCTGCTCGTCGCGCTTTCGGCGCGCTTCCCTGTCGGCGAGCCTCGCGCGGAGGGTCTCGATCTCTTCCTTCCGGCTGCCCCGCTTGAGGCGCAGGTAGTCCTCCGTGGCCTTGGCCAGCTCCGCCAGGTAGACGCGATGGTCAAGCGCGATGTCGGTACGCTGAAGGCGGGCGATGACAGTTTTCCCCGCCGCCACGGGGTCGCCCTTCCGCAGGGGGAAGGATTTTACGATCCCCTGGATCTCGCTGCTCACGGTGGATGTCCGGTAGGCCTCGACGGTGCCCACCGCGGTGAGCCGGTTCCGGACTTTCCGCTCGATCACCTTGCCCACCGAGACGAGGGGAGGGGGCCTCCGCCCTCCCGGACCGCCGCGGGGGCGCCCGGCTTCCGCCTTCCCTCCCGGCATCATCCCCACCGCGAAGGCAACGAGGAACGGAAGCAGGCAAACCCGCATATTCGATTTCAAATGGGTACTCCCGATCATGACCAGCGGCGCTCTGCCCTGAAGCCGAAACGGCATCAGGCGCGCACAGCAAACCGAAATTCTCCCAAAGGGCCGTTCAATTGGCAACTAAATTCCATCAGGCCCGGCCGAAATCCTCACGGTTATTTTTTGTGAAACACCGATAAGACGCCAATATTCGGGAAATGTTCCCGGAAACTTCAAGAATTAGGTGTTATATCCAGGATTCGACAGGGTGAGGTATCCGGCAAACGGAACACCATATGTCCCCCGGGCCGCTCCGGCGCGCACCGCAGAGGGGCCGCCTCGGCCGAGCCGGCAGGGGAAAAGGCGCCCGCCCGCGTCTTCCCCTCCCTGCACCGGCGGGCCGGCGTCCCTCCCCCTCCCTGCGCGGGCGGAACCGCTTCGGGGGATGCGCGGAAAACGACGCGCACCCGGCCCTTTCCCCAGGGCCCGGGGTCCCGCCCCGCTCCCCACCTTGACCCCGCAAGGAATCCGG
>JASLXW010000030.1:16206-16472 GCA_030740135.1 Nitrospinota bacterium | reverse complement strand
ATCGGCCGGGTGGACATCAGCCGGGGGACCAAATACGCCACCGCGGACAAAGCGGTTTTTTACGACGCCGAGCAGAAGATCGTCCTGTTAGGCAACCCCAAGGCCTGGGAAAACGACAACATCATCGTCGGCCACAAGATGAATTTTTACCTGAAAACCGATCAGTTGATTGTAGAAGGGGATTCCAACCGACGTGTCGACGTCGTCCTGTATCCCGCTAAGGAGAAAGAAAGCAATCAAAGCAACCGTTCATCCGATAACGAGAA
>JASLXW010000030.1:2067-16196 GCA_030740135.1 Nitrospinota bacterium | reverse complement strand
CCCTCGGGAATGGAAAGGGCTCAGCCGGACCAAAACGGACGGCTGGTGACCCGTGAACTCGTAAAGTCGTATCGAAACCGACGGGTCGTTAACGATGTCAGCCTCGAGATCCATCCCGGAGAAATTGTCGGGCTTTTAGGTCCGAACGGGGCCGGAAAAACTACAAGCTTTTACATGGTTATCGGGTTGGTGCGCCCCGATTCGGGGAAGGTTTTCCTCAACGGCAAAGACATCTCCGACCAGCCCATGTACATGCGGGCCCGCATGGGGATTGGCTATCTGCCGCAGGAACCCTCGGTCTTCCGGAAGTTGACGGTCGAGGAAAACATCCTGGCCATCCTGGAGACGCAGGGAGACGGCCGCAACGAACGCAAGAAACGCGCCCGGGACCTGATGAAGGAGTTGAACATCTACCATGTCCGGATGAACAAAGGGTATTCGCTTTCGGGCGGAGAGCGCCGGCGGGTCGAGATTTGCAGGGCCCTGGCCACAGCGCCATTGTTCATCCTCCTGGACGAACCCTTCGCCGGGATCGATCCCATCGTTGTGGGAGACATCCAGAACATGGTCGTCCAGCTCAAGAACCGAAATATCGGCGTTCTCATCACCGATCACAACGTCCGGGAAACCCTGCAAATCGTTGACCGGGCGTACATCCTCAATGAGGGTGAAGTGCTCGAGAGCGGATCGCCCGAAAAGATTGCCAATAGCCAAAAAGCCCGGGATATTTACCTGGGTGAACGCTTCTCGCTGAGTACATGAGCCGGTAAGCTCCAGCGGCGGTGCGTATCCGGAGTCGGCGGGTTTCCTGCGCGCCTGCGCCCGGATTCAAGTGGTCTCTTGCGTCCATTGACGGAAGAGGCGAGGGAATTGGGATTTCGCCATGAATATCGGACCCAGGCTCGGTCAATTCCAAAACCTGAGTCAGAAGCTGATCATGACGGCCATGCTTCAGCAGGCCATCAAGCTGCTGCCCCTGACCCGGCAGGAACTGATTCTGAAAATTCGCCAGGAAATGGTGGAAAACCCATTCCTGGACGATACCCAGGCCGAAGAAGAAGGCTACGACATCGAGCCGGAATGGGAAAATGGCAACATGGAGCCCTCTTCCGCCTCCACCGAATCGGACTCCAGCGAGCCGGAGATAGACCTGACGTCCTACTTCGACTCCAACCTGGACATGGGATACCACGAAGGGGACCGCTCCAAGCTTCCCTCATTGGAAAACCGGCTTCGCAAAGAAACAACCCTCACCGACCACCTTTTGTGGCAGTTCTCTTTGGCGGAGGTTCCCGAACACCTCAAATCCGTGGGCGTCCAGATCATCGGGAATCTGAGCGACGACGGTTATTTTCGGGCGGACATCGAGGACATCATCCTGGGGACCGACAGCACGCCCGGTGACGTGGAACTGGCGCTTGAAATCATTCAAAACTTCGATCCGCCCGGCATCGCGGCGCGAAACCTCAAGGAATGCCTCCTCCTTCAAGTCCAATCCTTGGGGATCTACGATCCGCTTCTCGACGAGATCCTGGAAAACCACCTCGAGCATTTGGAAGATCGCTTTCTCCCCAAGGTGGCGCGCTCCTTGGGGGTGGAGATCTCCGAGGTGGTGGAAGTCGCGCGCCTCATCCGCTCCCTGAACCCCCAACCGGGCCTCCTGTTCAACGAAAGTCAGCCCGAATACGTCTACCCGGACGTCTACGTGCTCAAGACCGGGAGCGAACCGGGTGAGGAATACCAGATCTATCTGAACGAGGACGGGATGCCCCGCCTGCGGATCAACTCCACCTATCGGGCGCTTCTTCGGAAAAAATCCGAAGGCGACGGCCGGCAGTACCTGGAAGACCGGCTCCGGTCCGCCCTTTGGCTCATCAAGAGCATCGAGCAACGGCGCCAGACCCTGATGAAGGTCTCCCGGAGCATTGTCCGCTTCCAGCGGGATTTTCTCGATCACGGGATACAATCCCTCCGGCCGTTGGTCCTTCGGGACGTGGCCCTCGACATCGGCATGCACGAATCCACCGTCAGCCGCGTCACGACCGGCAAGTACATGCACACGCCGCAGGGCATTTTCGAGTTGAAGTTCTTCTTTCACAGTGAGTTGAAATCGCGGTTCGGGGAGAGCACTTCGTCGGTCTCTGTGAAAGATCAGATCCGCCGGCTGATCGACGACGAGGACGCCCAGCGACCCTTGACCGATCAGCGGATCGTCGATCTGCTGAGGGGGCGGAACGTCGAGATTGCGCGGCGGACCGTGACCAAGTACCGCAAGGAATTGAGAATCCCGCCGGCCAGCAGGCGAAAACGGGTCGCCCTCTGAAACTTTCGCCCCGGCCCGCCGTTATCGGACGTCAACACCCCACCGTCTGGGAAGAACCGTGAAAGCACGCCAAGCCCCCTGTGGGGCCGGACAGGATTGGGGTTAAGATCCGGGAGGGGACACAAAATGCAGGTGGCCATCACCGCTCGACACATCCAACTCACCCAGGCGATGAAAGAGCACGTGGAGGAGCGGGTCGAGAGGCTGGAACGGTTGTTGGACCCCCCGGTCTCCGCCAACGTCGTCCTCCTGGTGGAAAAGCACAGGCAAACCGCCGAACTCACCCTTCATGGAAACGGGGCCAAATTCCATGGCGAAGATGTCGCCCATGACCTCTACGTCGCCATCGACAACTCCGTCGAAAAGGTCCGCCGTCAGATTGAAAAACACAAAGACCGAACCGGATCGGGACGAATCCGTGAGAATCAGAAGCAGTCGGAAGCCGCCAAATCTCAGCCGGAAACCGGAGGGGAGCCGGTTGAGGACACCCCCCCGGACGAGGATCTCGCGTGAGTCATCCGCGCCTGGGCGAAGCCCCTTCCGTCATGAAAACCTCGCACGGTCCGGATAAACCCGGATCGGTTAGGTGAGGCCGCGCTTTCATTGACCGCCAATGACTATCCGCTCTTCGTCTTTCGAAATGCGCTGACCGAAGAAATTAATGTTGTCTACCTCCAGCCGGATGGGCAAATTGAACTTGTCGCGCCGGAACGGACCCAGCACCCTCGCCCGGGGAACCATGATGTTTTTCCATGGCCGGGGCGCCCGCGTTACGGATGCGGCTTCGCCGCATAAGGGGAGACCATGACCTCCGATGTCTGAGTTCACGGTGAGAAACCTGTTTGAAGAGCAGAAAGATCCGTTGCGCCTCGAAATGGTGGCCGGCGAGCGTGCGCTCGACAACCTGATTCCCAATCCCCATCTCCAGAAATACAGCCTGGCCTTTTCCGGATTCTACGAGAACTTCCATCCCGATCGCGTCCAGGTCCTCGGCGAGACGGAGCTCCGCTATCTGGCGACCCTCTCCGCGGACGACGCACGCGAAGCGATCCGGACCTTCTGCGCCTATCCGGTTTGCTGCATCTTCGTCACCAAGGGACTGGACGTTCCCGCGGACTTCATCGACGCGGCCGAGCAATCGGGCATTCCCATGCTGCGCTCGGCGCTGCAAAGCTCCTGGGTCATCTCCCACCTCTCCGCCTACCTGGAGGCCCGTCTAGCGCGGGGGATCAACCTCCACGGCGTCTTGATCGATGTGGACGATGTGGGCCTGCTGATTCTGGGGAAAAGCGGCATCGGGAAGAGCGAAAGCGCGCTTCACCTCGTCCAGCGCGGGCATCGCCTGGTGGCCGACGACGTGGTTCAAATCCGCCGAAATGGGGATTTGCTCATCGGTCGGGGAATGGAGCTCAGCCGCTACCACATGGAGATTCGCGGTCTCGGCATCCTGGACATCCGGGACCTGTTCGGCGTAGTGTCCATCCGGGAGGAAAAGCGGATCGAGCTGGTCGTCCGTCTGGAGGAGTGGGATCCGGAGGAAGAGTACGAACGCCTCGGGCTGGACGACCCCCTCCACGAGATTCTCGGGGTTTCGCTACCCCTCGTCCGGCTCCCCGTCAAACCGGGCCGGAACATTCCGACCTTGTTGGAGGTGGCCTCCCGAAACCACCTCCTCAAAACCATGGGCCACCGTTCCGCCGAGGCGTTCAACGAAGACATCCTCAAGCGTCTGGCCGAAACCGCCGGTCCCGCCGGTCCGGAGAATCGCTCGGAGACGGGCGGAAATTGAGATGAAATCCGACCCGAGCGCAGATCGGAAGAAAGCACGCCCGGCCCCCCCGGCCCCTTCCACCGCGCCGGAGCCCGAGAAGACCGAGGAGGGGTCGTCCTCCCTGGGGGTGGTCATCGTGGCCCACGGCTCTTTGGCGCCGGTCCTCCAGGAAAACGCCGAGGGGATCGTGGGAGAGCTGCCCCGCTGCCGCGCCATCCACGTGGATCAAAACGTGGACGTGGACGAGGCCCGGGCCTCCATCGGGCAGGCGATACGGGCGGTGGATGGCGGCGGGGGGGTCTTGCTCCTGACCGATATGCTCGGGGGCACGCCGTCCAACGTGAGCCTTTCCTTCCTGGAACAACACAACGTAGAGGTGGTCACGGGCGTGAACCTTCCCATGTTGTTGAAGCTGCCGTTCATCCTGGGCAAGCTTCCGTTGCGGGACGCCGCGGCGTTTATCCGCGATTACGGCCGGAAAAACATCACCGTGGCCGGGGACATCCTCGACATGGAGGAGCCGTCCGCGTGAGCGACGTGATCGAAGCCGAGGTGATGATTCGGAACCGGCTGGGCCTGCACGCCCGCCCCGCGGCGGCCTTTGTCAAGATCACGAACCGCTATCAGAGCGAGATCACCGTCTCCAAGAAAGACTTGCAGGTGAACGGAAAAAGCATCATGGGCGTCATGATGCTGGGGGCTTCTCAGGGAAGCCGGATTCATCTCAACGCCCAAGGGGAAGACGCCAAGGCCCTGATCGAGGAACTTACCGATCTGGTAAACCGCGCGTTCGACGAGTCGTCATGACCGAATCTCAAACCCCTCAAGAATTCACCCTCCGCGGGATCGGCATCTCCCCCGGGATCGTCAGCGGGGAGGCCACGCTCATCGAGGGCGGGGACCTGCGGATTCCCCGTTACCGGATCACCCCGCCCGAGGTCGACGAGCAGATCGCGCGAATCCGGCGGGCCCTCGAGGAGACCGAGGCCGAGATCCGGGGAACGCGCGACCGACTGGCCGACGTGATCGGCGAGGGACACCTCTTCATCCTGGATTCGCACCTCATGATCCTGGTGGACGAAATGCTCGTGGGGGAAACCATCGAGACCATCCGGCAAAACCGGTGGAACGCCGAAGCCGCGCTGGAGGACACCCTGGCGAGGCATCAGGCGAAGTTTTCGGATATCGATAACGAATACCTGAGAGACCGCCGCAACGACATCCGCCAGGTCGGCCGTCACATCCAGCGAAACCTGATGGGGGTGGAGGCGCCGCTCGCCCCCCAGGAGGGATCCCCCGTGATCCTGGTGACCCACGATTTGACGGCCGCCGACCTCCTGCGGATCAATCCCGGGCAGATCCTGGGCTTCATCACCGAGCTGGGCGGACGAACCTCCCATAACGCGATTATCGCCGGCACACTGGGCATCCCCGCAATCCTGGGCTTGACCCGCGCCACCCGCCGCATCCGGCAGGGGGACAAGCTGGCTCTGGACGGAGGAACGGGCCTTGTCCGGGTTCACCCCACCTCCAAAACCCTGGAAGACGCGGACCGCCTGCGAAAGCGCTACGATCGGCGCCAACGCGATTTGCGGCGACTGCGGGACCTGCCCTGCGAGACCACGGACGGCGTCCGGGTGACCCTCCGGGCGAACATCGGCTCGCCGGCCGAGGTGGACGTCCTCCACGAACGCGGAGCCCGGGGCGTCGGCCTGTACCGGACTGAATACCTGTTCTTGAACCGGAGCGATCTCCCCACCGAACAGGAGCACTTCGACGTTTACCGACGGGTGATGGAGGGCGTCTCTCCCGACCCCGCGGTGTTCCGGACCTTCGACCTGGGAGGGGACGTCACGGCCCGGACGCTGGAAAGCGCCGAGGAGGCGAACCCCGTGCTCGGCCTCCGCGCCATCCGCCTCGCCCTCGCGAAAACGGACGTCTTGCGGACCCAGCTCCGCGCTCTCCTCAAGGCCTCGGCCCAGGGGGCCCTGGGGATCCTCCACCCTTTCATCTCCGGCCTGGAAGAGGTGCGGAGCGTGGACGCGCTGATGCGGGATCTGGCCGCGGAGCTCGACACCGAAGGGGTCCGCTTGCCGGAGTTTCCTCCCGTGGGCGTCCTCGTGGAAACGCCCGCCGCGGCCCTGATGGCCGATGTCCTGGCCCGGGAGGTGTCCTTTTTCACCATCGGGACCAATGACCTGACCCAGTACACCCTGGCGGCCGACCGGGGCAATGAACGGGTGTCCTATCTTTACGACCCGCTGCATCCCGCCGTGCTGCGGCTGATTCGAGGCGTCATCGACTCGGCCGTCCAGGCCGGCATCGAGGTGAGCGTCTGCGGGGAAATGGCCGCAGACCCGACATCGGCCGCCCTGTTGGTGGGGATGGGGATCCGGGAGCTCAGCATGAGCCCCCACCGAATTCCCCGGATCAAGGAAGTCCTGCGAGGGGTTTCGGCGGCCCAGGCGGAACGCTGGGCTCAAGAGGCTTTGGGCCTCCCCTCGGCGGAGGAGATCCATGTCTGGGCCGAGAGAAATTTGAAATTTTCGGAATTTACCGCGCGCACGCCCCGGGCGTCCGTCGCATTGGACCGGACGGGCTGAGCGCCTATTCCCGGTGCGGTTCCCCGGTTAAATCAAAGAGACGAAAGGAAAACAATCACCGTGAGCTCGAATTTTTTCTTTACCTCCGAGTCGGTCACGGAGGGACACCCCGATAAGGTGTCCGACCAGATCTCCGACGCGGTTCTAGATGGCATTTATGAAAACGACCCCATGGGGCGCGTGGCCTGCGAGACCCTCGTCACCACGGGGCTGATTTTTGTGGCGGGAGAGATCACCACAAACGCGTACGTGGACATTCCGAAGATCGCCCGTGAAACCATCCGCCGGATCGGCTACACGCGGGCCAAGTACGGATTCGACTACGAAACCTGCGCGGTCTTGACATCGCTTGACGAACAGTCGCCCGACATCGCCCTGGGCGTGGACGAAACGGGTGAGCACGAGCAGGGGGCCGGCGATCAGGGCCTCATGTTCGGCTACGCCACGAACGAGACCGAAGAGCTGATGCCCCTGCCCATCATGCTCGCCCACAAGCTCTGCCGGCAGCTGGCCCAAATCCGCAAGGATGACGTGGTCTCTTACCTGCGGCCCGACGGCAAGAGCCAGGTCACGGTCGAGTACGAAAACGGAAAGCCCACTCGGGTGGACACCGTGGTCATCTCCACCCAGCATGGAGACGACGTTCAACTGAGAGAGATCCGCGAAGACATGATCGAAAAGGTCATCAAGCCCACGATCCCTTCCACGCTTATCGACGACGAACAAATCACCTATTACGTCAACCCCACCGGGCGCTTTGTGACCGGCGGTCCGATGGGCGACTGCGGACTAACGGGCCGGAAGATCATCGTAGACACCTATGGCGGCGTCGGCAGCCACGGCGGGGGCGCCTTCTCCGGCAAAGACCCCAGCAAAGTCGATCGATCCGCCTCCTACATGGCCCGCCATATCGCGAAGAACCTGGTGGCCTCCGGGGCGATGGACAAGTGCGAAGTCCAGCTCGCTTACGCGATCGGCGTGGCGGACCCGGTCTCCATCCTGGTCGACGACTTCGGCACGGGCCGCGTCGACTTGGATCGTGCCGCCCAGGCCATTCGAGACGTCTTCGTGCTGAAGCCCGGGGCGATCATCGACTACCTTCAGCTCCGGCGGCCCATCTTTCAGAAAACCGCCGTATACGGCCACTTCGGAAGGAACGACCCCGAGTTCACTTGGGAGCTCACGAACCGCGCGGCCGATCTGAAAACCGCCCTGGGCCTGTGAGTCGCCCGTTTCCCCTTACCCTTCCCGATCCACCGAAAGGTTGAATCATGGACTACCACGTACAAGACATCGAGCTCGCCGAGCAGGGAGAGCGCCGACTGAAGTGGGCCATGCGGTCCATGCCCGTGCTGAATTCCATTCTGGAGCGCTTCAGCCGGGGGCGGCCGCTGGAGGGGATCCGGATGACGGCCTGCCTTCACGTCACGACCGAGACGGCCGCCTTGGCCCTGGCGTTGCAGGCCGGAGGGGCCGATTTGAGACTCTGCGCCTCGAATCCCCTCAGCACCCAGGACGACACCGCCGCCGCCCTGGTCAAGAACCACGAAATCAGCGTCTTCGCCATCAAAGGCGAAGACAACGACACCTACTACCGGCACATCGCCTCCGCCCTGGAACACGGACCGCAGATCACGATGGATGACGGCGCCGACGTGGTGGGCATCCTCCACGGTGAACGCAAGGACCTCCTGTCCAACATCATCGGGGGAACCGAAGAGACGACAACGGGCGTCATCCGCCTGCGAAGCATGGCCGCCGACGGCGTTCTGGCCTACCCCATCATTTCGGTCAACGATGCCCAGACCAAGCATCTGTTCGACAACCGCTACGGCACGGGCCAGAGCACCATTGACGGCATGATGCGCGCCACCAACCGCCTGCTCGCCGGCTCCCAATTCGTGGTGTCCGGCTATGGATGGTGCGGAAAAGGGGTCGCCATGCGCGCCCGGGGCCTGGGCGCGAACGTCATCGTGACGGAAGTGGACCCCATTCGCGCGTTGGAGGCCCTCATGGACGGCCTCCAAGTGCTCCCCATGTCGGAGGCGGCGCCCATCGGCGATTTCTTCTGCACCGTCACGGGCGACACGTCGGTCCTGCGGCTGGAACACTTCGAATCCATGAAAGACGGCGCCATTCTGGCCAACTCCGGGCACTTCAACGTCGAGCTGGACCTTGAGGCGTTGGAGGAGGCGGCCACGGAAACGAGAGAGATCCGCGAATTCGTCAGCGAGCACCGCCTGCCGTCGGGCAAGCGGATCATCGTTCTGGGCGAAGGCCGCCTCATCAACCTCGCCGCCGCCGAAGGACACCCCAGCAGCGTCATGGACATGAGCTTCGCCAACCAGGCTCTCTGCTCCGAATACGTGGTCAAGAACCACGATTCTCTGACGCCCCAGGTGTATGGGGTCCCCGAGGACATCGACCGGGAGATCGCCCGCCTGAAGCTCGAGGCCATGGGGGCGAGAATCGACACGCTGACGGAAAAGCAGGAGGTCTACCTCTCGTCGTGGGATCAGGGAACCTGACCCGTCGGGCGCGGTGCGCCGCGCTTTCACGCCCGCTCCGGGGGGTTGCAATCAGCCTCCACAAAAATTAGATTCAGGCGTTACGCATCCCGCGTCGGAGACGACGAGGCGATTTCAGGGGTTCGCGCGCATCCTCCGGAGCCCCGGAGGGTCAACCGACCCCACAGGACCGCCGCGAAATCTCTTCAGTGGGTCTCTTTTTTCGATCGATGGGCCGCTCGGCGACCGTCCGGGCGGCCATCGTCAGCGGGTCTGGAGGACAGGGCCAATGGCCAACCCATCCGTAACCGAGGAGCAAGTTTTGGACGCCCTCCGGGGCATCCGGGACCCCGACCTGAACCGGGACATCGTCACCCTCGGCTTCGTCAAGGATTTGAGTCTCGACGGTTCCGGGGTGTCGTTCACCATCGAGCTGACGACACCCACCTGCCCCGTCAAGGAAGAGATGCAGGCCCAGGCCGAAAGGCTCGTGGGCGAGCTGGCCGGCGTGGAACGGGCCTCGGTGCGGATGACCGCCCGGGTCCCCCCCGGACGCGCCACGGCCGACCGGCAAGCCATTCCGGGGGTCAAGAACATCGTCGCCGTCGCGAGCGGGAAGGGCGGCGTCGGAAAGTCCACCGTCGCGGTCAACCTCGCCGTCTCGATTGCGAAATGCGGGGCCGCCGTCGGCCTGATGGATTCGGACATCTTCGGGCCGAGCGTTCCCCTGATGATGAACATCGCCGGCCAACCCCGGGTCGCCGAAGGCAACCGGATCCTCCCCATGCAAAACTACGGCGTCAAGGTCATCTCGATGGGCCTTCTCCTGGGAGACCGGGACGATACGCCCGTCATCTGGCGCGGGCCGATGGTCATGCAGGCGGTCACGCAATTCGTCCAGAACGTGGAATGGGGCGCGCTCGACTACCTCATCGTGGACATGCCGCCGGGAACCGGCGACGCCCACCTGACCCTGACGCAGCGCGTCCCGCTCACCGGCGCGGTCATCGTCACCACCCCCCAGGACATCGCCTTGCTGGACGCGAAAAAAGGACTCCAGATGTTCAACAAGGTGGAAACCCCCATCCTGGGGATCATCGAGAACATGAGCTATTTTCTTTGCCCCCACTGCGGCGAGCGCTCGGAGATCTTCGGTTACGGCGGGGGACAGCGGATGGCGGGCCGGTACGAGGTGCCTTTCCTGGGCGAGATCCCGCTGGATGTCCGCATCCGGGAGCACGGCGATGAGGGACGGCCCATCGTGTATTCGGAGCCTGAATCCGCCAACGCCGACGCATTCAGGAAGGCCGCGGCCGCGGTCGCGGCCCGGGTCAGCATGATCAACATCGGCGAGGGAACCGCCGACAGTCCCGACTCGACATCGTTCATTCCGTTGAAGATGGGCTGAGTTGTCACGCTTGGAACGGGATTTCGATTCCCGCTTGACCCGTCAGAGGCTCATCACTTCCGGAGGAATGGGTTTGGGCCATTGGCTCCGCCGCGCGGTTTTTCTCGGGGCGGTTGCCGCCTTCTCGGCGCCGTTCCTCACGGCGTGCACAAAACCGCCCGAGCTGAAAAAACAAGACCCGATCTATCCCAAGGCTTCCATCGAGCTTCTGCTCACAATCGAAATCCAGGCGTCTCGCCTCGGGGAAAACGTCACCTCCCGCCCGCTGGCCGAGTTGAGGGGGGCGCAGCTCTTCTTTCAAGACCTGAACCACGCGGGTGCGCTCAAGGGCCTTCTTTTCAATTACCGCCGATCAGGTTCCGAAAGGGCCAAGGACTCGATGCGAAAGGACCGCGTGGAATCCAAAGGCGGGGGGACCCTGAAGAATCGGGGGAGAACGCCGCCCGCCCCCATCGCGGGCCGGCCAACGGCGAAGACCCGTGAAAAGGCCGCATCGGCTCGGAAGAAGGCGAGCACAATCGTGGGCGTCTATGTGGGCGACCACCCGGCGGACCGCGCGGCCTTTTCCGCGCAATCCACCCGACTGCCCACCGTCACGTGCGGCGCGGCCGTTCCGGGAAAGGGGATGTTCACACTCTCGGGATTGACGAGGGGCGCGGCCCGCAAGGCCCTTGCGCTCCTCCGGTCGGAGGGCGAGCGCGAATTCTTCCTGGTCTCCGATTTCACCGCTTATGGAAGAAGGGGACGCCGGGAGATCGGGCGTATCGCCGAAACGCTCGGCATGAAGGTCCATCCGCTCCTGTCTTCTTCCGGCTCGGCGGAGGACCTGCTGAAAAGGGTCTCCGGGACGCGATCCCGCCCCCTTCTCGCGTGGCTCGGCCGGGAGGGCGCGGAGGGCCTCATCCGGGCGGCGCGAAGATCGGGACACCCGGGCAAGATCCTCCTGGGTCCGGCGGCGGTGCATCCCCTTCTGGCCTCTCCGCCGGAGCGCGCGTGGACGGACGCTCAACTTCAGCCCCCGCGCGCGGAGCGGGGCGAAGCCATCCTGGCCGTCGGCCACAAGCTGGCGGTCGCCGGCGTCCTGGATCATCGAGACCCCCTGAAGCGGAGACTGGAACGGTTTCGCGACCTGTATCGCCTGGCCCACGAGTCGACCCGCCCGCCCCCGCTTCCCGCCGCCTGCGCCTACGACGCGCTGCTCTTCATGATGGAATCCGTCTTCCGGGAGGTGAACCCGAAGGCCATCGCGGGCATGGGCCCGTCGGCTTTACACCGGATGCGAGAGCGAAGGACCTTCGCGGGGACGCTGGGGACCCACCGCTTCATCGGCGGAACGGACGCCCCCTATCACGAAGCCGCCCTCGGGGCGGATTCGTTCATCCTCGTCCGAGCGCACAACGGGCGATGGACGCCGGTGAAGGGTCCGGGAAAACGCCTGACGGGCTTCAAGGGCCGGGCCACCCCCACCCGCGCCCTCCCTCCCCGCCTTCAGAACCGCGCCGAGCCCTCCAGACGCAAAGCGACCGTCCCCTTGGTGATCCGGCGCTGACCCATCGGCCCGCACCTCCAGGAGAGGGCTTCGGTTGTCGAGGCCCGAGCTTGAAATCCTGATAATTTTCGGAAGAACCTGACACTTCCGGGCGGGAGGCGTCGCTCAGCGGATGGATTCGCCGTCGATCCCTTTTTCCAGCTTCCCCCCCACCATTCGAATGAAATTGGCGAGAACGCGCACATCGAATTGACCGGGGTCTTCCGTCACCATCCGGTTGAGCGCCTCAAAGGCGGTCAGGGTCTCGCCGCGATAGACCTTCGGGGTCGTCATGGTGTCGAACGCCTCGCAAACGGTGCAGACGCGGGCGAGAAGGGGAATCCGATTATCCGCCACCCCGCGCGGGTAGCCCGTGCCGCCCACCCGCTCGTGATGGTTCATAACGATTTCAACCGCCGACGGATAGTCGCATTCGGACTCCATCAAAACTTTATGCCCGTGCAAAGGAATTTGTTGGATGACTTTCCGCTCCAGGGGGGTGAGACGGGAATTCTTATTCAGCAACTCTTCGGAGACGAGAAGCTTTCCGATGTCGTGGCTGAGAAATCCGAACGCAACCTCCTTGAGCTCGCTCTCCGAATACATCGGAATATAATTTTGGACATCGCTCAGGCCGAACAAGCAAACATTGAGAGAATGGGCGTACGTCTCGGGGCGCGTCCGGGCCAGCCGGAGCAGGGAAAACGCGGCCTTCCAATCCTGCTGGACCAAGCCGAGCGCCTGTTCCGCGACGGGGAGGACCAGCGTCGCGATTTTGCCCCCCTCCTCGGAAACCCGCCGGAACACTTCTGCCAGGCGTTCCGTCGCGTAAGAGAAAAACAGCGGAACCTTCTCTTTGGCGTCCTTCTCGCCATCGGTGAGAACGTTGTTGAGCGCCCGCTCGGCCTCGGCGGCGTAGGCGCCGTAGTTCTTCGACTGGATGTAAACGATCCCGCGAGAAAACTTTTAAATCTGCCTCCGCTTGGAACCGCTGAGCTGATCCCCCTTGGAAACGAGCAAGGAAAACGCACTCGTCGTTTCCGATTTCATGTAAATCGGAAACGGAATGCTTCCAAACAGCTCGACCACTTTCAGTTGAACGGGTCGAAGCTTGTTGGGCTCGGGAACCGGCTCGGGTTCAACCTCCGGCGGCGGGGCCTCCAACGCAACCTGCTCGGTGTCCGCCTGCTCCTCCGCTAACGCTTCGGCGCCTTCCGCAGATGTCTCGACCATTTTTTGTCCCGTCCCAAGATGCACATAGAAACGCCTGTCTCGATGATTGCTCTATTGATATATCGGCCGCCGGATGCGCGGACTTGAGTCTCCGAAAGGCGATCCGGCGACGGCGTTCGAACTCATTCGGGGGTGAGCGCCGGTTCATGGCGGAGGACCGCCTTCAGGCCCGGCGGCGGACCGGCGCGAATTGCTCACTCATCCTCTGTCTCAAGGGAAAGCCGGCGACCCGCCGACGGGCGGGTCCGAGGCCGCCCCGAATCGGGGGGTGTAAAAGCGGGATCTCATCCCGGTCTGACCGGTTCCGGCGTCCCGGCCATGGATTTTCTCACCCGATTCCGAACGCGGAGAGAAAGAGACTTCCATCATTCTCCCAAAACGGCGACGGCCTCGATCTCGACCAGCAGCTCGGGAAGCGCCAGCGGCGCCAGGATCGTCGAGCGCGCGGGCGGGTCCTTCGGGAAAAACTTGGCATAGGCCTCGTTCATCGAGGCGTAGTGGCGCAGGTCCGGCAGGAAGACCGTCGTCTTGACGATGTCCTCCACCGACGCCCCGCCCGCCGCCAGAACGGCGACGAGGTTCTTCAGGGTCTCGACGGTCTGGGTCGCCACGTCGCCCACACCGATGACGCTCCCCTCCGGGTCCAAAGAGGTCTGTCCCGATGAGAAAAGCAACCGCGCCGCCCGGGCGCCCGCAGTGTATGGGGCCGGGGGGGGGGGCCCGCGCTGAGAGGGCATAGACCGGAGTGCCCAGGGG
>JASLXW010000030.1:0-2057 GCA_030740135.1 Nitrospinota bacterium | reverse complement strand
CGCCGTTCTGCCCACTGGGGTTCCTCCCTCACTCTCCAATCATCGCGATCACGTCGATCTCGACCAACAGGCCCACCGCCGGCGGAACCATCAGGATGGTGGAGCGGGCCGGCCGGCCCCCGGTGAACTTACGGGCATAGACTTCGTTCATCCCTTTGAAGTGCCTCATGTCCGACAGGAAGACCGTGGTCTTGACCACATCGTCCAGCGTTCCGCCCGCGTCGGCGAGGACCGCTTCGATGGATTGGATGGTCGCTTCCGTCTGGGCCGCGACGTCGCCCGGCGCAATGACGTTTCCGTTCGAATCCATCGCAGCCTTTCCCGAAAGGAAGAAAATCCCCCCGCCCCCGGCCCCCGGAGAGTACGGACCGATGGCGACCGAGTCCCCGGAGGAAATCACTGTTCTTGGCATGGTTTCCTCCTAATCGCCGATGTACGCGACGGCCTCGATCTCAACCAGCATCTCGGGACGCGCCAGAGGGGCCTGGACGGTGGAGCGGCCGGGCTTGTCGTCTCCATCGAAGAATTTCGCGTATTCCGCGTTCATATCCTGGAAATACCGGATATCGGAAAGGAAAACCACGCACTTGAGCACGTCGTCCTTCGTGGCGCCCCCTTCGGTCAAAACGGTCTCGATGTTCTTCAGACATTGTTCGGTCTGGGCCGCCACGTCCCCGATCCCCACCAGGTTTCCGTTGGAATCATTGGCCACCTGGCCGGAGGTGAAAATGAAGCCGCCCTTCTTGATCCCGGGCGAGTACGGCGCCGCCGGGACAGGCATGTTCTTCGGCTGAATCACTTCTTTTGGCATGGTCCATTTCGCTCCCATTCGTCGCAGACCCGCGGGGATCCGCTGAGGACTCCAATCGAGTGGTCGGAAAAAGCCTGATGAGTATAGAGAAATCCGGCCCCTCGGACAACTCGGTCCGCTCGAGCGCCCGCTGATTCGAAACCGGCGGTGAATGGGTTAAAATGGGCGCGTGGATCAACCTCTTCGTTTGGGAAGGCCTTGGACGGGTGTCCGGCTTGACAAAAACCCCTGAAAGATTCTCAAGGAATGGTTAACGGGTTCACCCGACGAACCAGAGCGCGTCAGCCGTGAGCGGGAAAGACAAAGCCAAGCAGCTTAAAAGAATGAGCCGGAAGTTCGTCCCGCGGCGGAGAGAGCAGGAGATCCCGCCCCGGAAGCGGGACCCCAAAGAATTGCGGCGCTCGGCCACCGAGGACATCCTCGATGAGCTGGCAGAGGACGACCTCGATGAAGAGGAAGAGATCGACCCGAGCCCGGACCCGGAAGGGGGGGGCCGCGATTCAACTCACTGAAACCGCAACGCGGCGAAAAGAATCGCCCGAACAAGCCCAGCGGTTAAAAGCCCGAAAGCTTCATCCATGGCGAGTGTCCATCGCCGAGGCCAAAGCCATCCAGGAGGGTCTGCGGGGGAAACTCTCCTTGAAAGGCTCTCCCCCCCCCGATCCGTGAAGTTCATCGCGGGGGCCGACATCTCCTACCGGCGCTTCTCCTCTCAGGCCGTAGCGGGCGTCGTGGTGTTTTCCTGGCCGGCGTTGGAGGTGGTCGAAACCCGGACCGTCAGCGGCTCAATGAAGTTCCCCTATGTGCCCGGGTATCTTTCCTTCCGGGAAGGCCCCCTGCTGCTCCGCGCGTTCGAGCGTCTGCGCACCAACCCACAGCTCATCTTCTTCGACGGACAGGGGGCGGCCCATCCGCGAGGATTCGGCCTGACCTGCCACTTGGGGCTCCTCCTGGACCGGCCCGCCGTGGGGTGCGCGAAATCCCGCCTGTGCGGCCGGACAACGGAACCCGGGGCGCAGGCCGGGAGCCGCTCGCCCCTCTGCGATGATTCCGGCGCGCGAATCGGCGTCACACTCCGGACGCGCGAGGGCGTGAAACCCATCTTCGTCTCGCCCGGGCACCGGATCGACACGGAAGCCGCGGCAAACTGGGCCTTCCGGGCATGCCGGGGTTACCGCGTCCCGGAGCCCACCCGACAGGCCCACCTCCTGGTGAACCGGCGCAGAAAGCAACGGTTCGAGTCGGA
>JASLXW010000309.1 GCA_030740135.1 Nitrospinota bacterium | reverse complement strand
CCGGGAATTGCCCCCAGGGCGCTGTGAACCCGGCTGGACACCTTTCCCGGACGCACCCTATCATGAGGGCATCCAAGCAAGCGGGGGGGGTAGGGGCCCCGGCCATGGATCCGGGGGGGTGACGTGCCGGACCGGTCCGACCGATACGCGTTCATCCCGTTATTTTTCCATCCGGGGGGGCAATCGAGGGCGAAGCCATCCGAAACCCGGCTGTTCTTCAAAGCGCAAAAGGCATTTGCGATTCGGTCCAAGGGTTGGATGTCCGTTCGCGCTTCTTCCACCCTTCATGGGAAAGGAGGACGAGATGCAGGTTGCCACGGTCGTCAGGAACGGAAAGGTGGTTCATCCCTCCGGCGTCGTTGAGGGAGGATGGATCGGGATCGATAACGAGAAAATCGTCGCGCAAGGGTCCGGAGAGTGTCCCCTGGAATCCGGCCGGGTCATCGACGCCGGCGGTCACTACGTCATCCCCGGGGTCATCGACCCCCACGTCCACATGGATTGGCCGGTGCACTCCTTCGAGGACGGATGCCGGGCCACTTCGAATGCCGTCGCCAGCGGGATTACATCGGTCATTCACTTCATGCTGGAGGCCGGGAAACTGGTGGACGGCATCGAGACCCACAAGGCCGTCTTCGAGAAAAACGCGTTCATCGACGGCACCTTTCACGCCGCCATCTTCACCATGGACCAAGTGAAGGAGATCCCCCGGGCCGCCGAGGCCGGGGTCACGTCCTTCAAATTCTTCGTGCCCTACCGGGGCGCCGAGGCGGTTCATGGTTTCCAGGGGATCGATGACGGGATCCTGTTCCTGGGGATGCGCGAAATCGGCCGGCTCAGCCCCCGGGCCATCGCCATGTTCCATTGCGAGAACATCGAGATCTTCTTCAAGCTCAAGGAGGAGTTCCTCGAGACCGGCAGAGGGGACGAGGTCCATTGGCACGACACCCGGCCCAATTACAACGAAGCCGAGTCCATGTACCGGATCATCAACTTCGCCAAGGAGACCGACCCGACCTGTTACGTGGTCCACATGACCATTCGCGAAGGGGTGAACATCACGAAGTATGCCTGGGAGATCGGCATCAGAATGCACGCGGAGACCTGCCCGCAATACCTGACGCGGACCCGGTTCAACGTGGACCGGATCCTCGGGAAGGTGAACCCTCCCTTGCGGGCGGAGGAGGACAACGACCGCCTCTGGGAGGGAATCCGTGAGGGGGTGGTCACCCATATCGGGTCGGACCACGCGCCGTGCAGGAAGGAGCACAAGGAGGAATTCTGGTCGGCCACCGTGGGGATGCCGGGTGTCGACACGCTTCTGCCCGTGATCCTAAGCGAAGGGGTGAACAAGGGGCGCATCTCCTGGCCGAAGCTGGTCGAGATCTGCTCCGCCAATACGGCCAAGGTGTTCGGTCTCACGAACAAGGGGCTGTTGAGCACGGGGTTCGACGCGGATCTGGTGATCGTCGATGCCAATAAAGAGGTGACGGTCACGGCCGATATGTTCCAGGGCCTGTCCGACTTTACGCCCTACGAGGGGATGACGCTCAAGGGATGGCCGACGCTCACGATGGTTCGCGGGGAAGTGGTGTTCGAAAACGGGAAGGTCGTCGGCAAGCCCGGCACCGGAAAGTTCCTGAAACGCAGTTGTTGACGCAGGGAATCAAAATGAGCGGGTCCAGGGGGGCGGAGCCGACCGGGACGGGCTCTGAGCGGAGGGTCAACCGACCCGGAGCCGAAAGGAAGCCCCTGAAAGCGGGTGTAAGGTCTTTACCGCCCCCATGAAATCAGAGGAGGCCGGTCCATGAACGCCGAATCCGGAAAAGAAGGCCGAACGGTTCGTGTGTCCGCCATTCAACTGCCGCCCGCGTCCGACGACAAGGAGGCGAATCTCGAGACGATCCGCCGTCTCGTCGCGGAGGCGGGCCGCTTCGAGCCCGACTTCATCCTCATGAATGAGTTGGCCACGACGCCCTACTTCGGTGGTCATCAGGATGCCCGCCACTTGGCCTGGGCGGAGACCGTGCCGGGGAAAAGCACCGAGGTGGTGGGGGAGATGGCGAAGGCCCTGCAGGCGACCATCCTTCTGCCCCTGTGTGAGCAGGCGGGAGAGCTCTACTACAACAGCGTCGCCGTCATCTCCCCGGAGGGAGATCTTATCTCGGGAACCTGCCCCGATGGGACGGCGACCCCCTGCTTCCGAAAGCCTCATCTCGCGGATGTGGAAGCAGCGGGGTTGAGGGAAAGTTTTTACTTTGCTCCGGGGGAGGGGCTGCCCGTATTCGAGACGCCGAAAGCGAGGATCGGCATTCTCGTCTGCTACGACCGGTGCTTCCCCGAAGCCTGGAGGACCCTTGCGCTTCAGGGGGCGAAGGTCATCTTCGTCCCGAGCTGCATTCCCGCTTGGTATCCCGAGCGGGAAGAGCAGACGCTCTGGGAGCTCAGGACCCGGGCCCTTGAAAACCAGCTGTTTGTCGCGGCGACGAATCGGGCGGGGACGGAAGAGCTCGACGGAAAGGCCACCCCATACTTCGGCCATGCCGTGATCCTGGGCCCGGCGGGGAACACGCTGGCCGAGGGACCGTCCATGGAAGAGGGCGTCATCGGCGCCACGCTCGACCTGGGACTGATCGCCGAGGGGCGGGCGAAGCTTCCGTTTCTCCAGGCCCGGCGGCCCGAGGTCTATCACCTGGACGCAGGGGTCAAAACCCCGGTCCTCTGATCCGGGTTTTTCCTCCTGGAGGGTTTCACAATGAAGCAAGCAATGTGGAGAACCGGTCTGCTCCCCGGATCTCCCAAGGCCTCAAGCGACCCATATCGCGACGGTCTCCCATCCACGCCGACTCCCCATGATCACGGAGAGTCGGCGATAAGTAATCCCTTTGCATCGACAAGGAAAGCACAGATGGGATAGGCACAAGGCCGGCGCCACCAAAAGGAGCCGTCCGCAACGCACAATTTGAACCAAGCCGAAAATGAGCGACGGGCCGGCAAGAAATGGGTAGCGCCCCAGTCTTCGGCAGGACCCCTACCGATCGGCTTTCTCGGATCCTGCAAGAAAACCCGAGAGCAGGTCGTTGAAGGACTCCGGATCCTCCCATACGAGACCGTGGCCGACACCGGAGAGGATCTCCAGCTTCGCCCCCGGTATGTTCGAAGCCAATTCATTTGCGGCGCCGACCGGTGTCTGCCCATCCCGCCGACCCACAACAACAAGGGTCTCGGCGCGGATACCCCCAAGCTCCGCCAGCGCCGAGTGGGCCTCACACGCCAGATTCTGGCCGATGTAGCCATAAACCGGCTGCGGCTCCGCAAGAAAGTCTTGCCTCAGCGTTTGCACGACCTCGACCTTCTCATCGAAAAAATCCGGTGTGAGGTACTGGGTCATCGTGAGCCTTGTCAGGACCTCCATCCCGCAGTGCTCCGCGATCTGCCGCCAGGCCCCCAGCAGCTCTCTGCCGAAAGCCTGGGTTTTCGCCCAGGTGCCCACCAACACAAGTTTTCGGACAACGTCGGGAAAATCAATGGCAAGCCGCTGAGCGATCGCGCCTCCCATGGAGAGGCCGGCGATATGCGCGCGCGACACGCCGAGCGCGGAAAGAAGCCTCGCCGCATCATCGGCCATCGCCTCAATCGAGTACCCATCGGCCGGCTTATCGCTTCCCCCCCCACCGCGATTGTCGAACGTGATGACCCGGAACCGCTCCGCAAGCCGCGGCACTTGATACCGCCACAACCGGCCCGGGCACCCCAAACCCATGATCAACAGAACCGGATCGCCCCGGCCCTCTTCTTCAAAGTGGATCTTCACGCCTTCGTGCTCAAGCGTCGGCATCGGCGGCCCCCCCTGCACCTTCCGCTTCGATTCTTCTCCGGACGTATTCCCGCAAGGCCGGCCGCTGAAGTTTTCCAGCCGGGCTCGCCGGAAACGCATCCATGATCTCCAGGCGCTCGGGCCACTTGTGCTTCGCAAGCCCTTGTCGCCAGGCGATCTCTATGAGGTCCTCGAGCGTCAGATCCTCGCCTCCCGCACCTGGGACAACGCAAGCGCACACGCGCTCGCCCAGGCGCGCATCAGGCATGTCCACGACCGCAAGCTGCCGGATTCTCGGGTCGCCAAGCAGCTTCGCCTCTATCTCTCCCGGTGAGATGTTCACCCCGCCCCGGATGATGAGCTCCTTCCGGCGCCCGGTGATCTTGAGGTAGCCCTCCAAGTCGATCGCACCCACGTCGCCGGTTCGGAACCATCCCCCGGACGTGAAGGCTTCCTCGTTCATCTCCGGCCTGTTGAAATATCCCAGAAATAACTGGGGCCCCCGCATGACGAGCTCGCCTTCCTCACCCGCCCGGGCCTCACCCCCGTCTTCCATGAGGATTTTCAACTCGGTCCCCGGCAAGGGTTGGCCGTCCGTCGAGAATACACGCTCCTCCGGCGTTCCGAGCCTGCAGGCCGAACCAATTCCCTCCGTCATTCCCCAGAAGGCCGACGTCAACGTCCGCGGCATTCTTTCGTGCGCCAAACGCAGAAGGTCGCCCGGCACGTAGGCGCCGCCACAGAACAGAATCCGCAGCGACAAGCGGTCGGCATATCCGGCGAACGCATCGCTCTTCAACAGATCCCGAAGGAGCGTGGGCGTCATCAAGGTGTACGTGGCCCCTTCCTTCGCCATGATTTCCAGGGCGCGGTCGCCATTCCACGACTCCTGAAGGACCAGCGTCGCCCCCAGGTAGATGGCAAGCCGGACGCCGTGCACAAGACCCGCCGAGTAGCCCAGGGGGGCGCCCATGAACATCACATCATCCGGTCCCAGGCCATATGCCTGCGCTACCGTTGTGTTCATTGCGCCAATCGTATTCGAGCTGTGCATCACACCCTTGGGATCTCCGGAAGCTCCCGATGTGAACAGAAACGCCGTAACCTCCGAGGCCGCCGCACGCCGATCCGGCCTGGGCCTGTCGTCCGGCGCCCCGGACAACAACCGCTCATACGTCACCCATCCCGGATCCTTTGGGTCTCCTCCCACCGCCACCAGCGTTTCCAAGGCCCCGAATTTCGCCGCGATACCGCCGATCATCGAAACAAAATCGTTCCTGCGAAACTCCGCGGGCGCCACGATGCCTTTGGCATCGGTGACCTTGAGTACACCACCGAACTCATGCTCCCGCCCCGTGACCGGCATATGGACGCTGACCGCTCCG
>JASLXW010000308.1 GCA_030740135.1 Nitrospinota bacterium | reverse complement strand
CCAAACGAACATCCTTACTTATTCAACCACAATTACACGCTTAGATAATATGACCGTGTTGGCGCGGAGGGTCAACCTCTTTTTTTGAATTCGGGGGATGTCGGGGGAGTTGGACCGAGAACCGGATGGACGGACTTCCGCGGTCGGAAGTCGACGCCGGCGCCTCAGGCCGCGCGTCGAGGACGGATGATCGGGGCCCATTCGGTTTGACGAACGCCCGGGCGGTTGAGTAGCCTCGAATTGATCATATCGCCTGGGAGTCCAGGGCGGGAGGTTTGGCCCGACCCGCGTGAATCTTCTCAAATTCATGGCACCGACGCCGGGACCGGATGCCGCACGGATGAATCACGCTTTGAGCCGCGAGAAGGTCACCATCGTCCTCATCGGGACGCTCGACACGAAGATGCCCGAGTATGACTTTGTGCGGATCCTTCTGAGCGAAGCGGGCGCGGCGGTCCGTCTGGTGGACGTGAGCCTCCGGGGAGAGGGCGCGGCGGAGGCGGACGTCCGCCCGGGGGAGGTGGCGGCCCTGGGCGGGATGGACCTTTCGGCGGTCCACCGGCTAGACCGCCGGGACGCGGCGCGGGTTCTTGTCAAGGGCGCCGCGCGCCTGGTCGGCGGGTGGGTCGCGAAGGGCGAGGTCCAGGGCGTCATGGGCCTCGGCGGCGCGAACGGGACGACGCTCGCCACGGGCGTCATGCGGACCCTCCCTATCGGTTTTCCGAAGGTGATGGTCTCCGCGATGGCCTCCGGCGAGGTCGCCCATTACGTCGGCGCGGGCGACATCATGATGCTTTCCTCCATCGGGGACCTGTCCCTGAACCGCATCACCCGCAAGATCCTGGCCGAAGCCGTCGGGGCCGTTCTCGGGATGGCCGCACGTCCGTGCGGAGATATGGATCGCCCGCCCCCCCTGGCCGCGATGTCCTCCTTCGGCGTCACCCAACCCTGCGTGGACGCGGCCAAATCCGGGCTGGAGGCGAAGGGCTACGAGGTGATGCTGTTCCACGCAAGCGGACCGGGGGGCCGGGCCCTCGAGGACCTGGCCGCCCGGGGGATGTTCGCCGGGGTCGTGGATCTGACGACGAGCGAGCTGACGGACGCCCTGCTCGGCGGAAGCTTCTCGGCCGGACCGGAGCGGCTCGAGGGCGCGGGAAAGGCGGGCGTCCCCCAGGTGGTCGTCCCCGGCGCGCTGGACCTGGTGAATTTCTGGGTGAAGGATTTTCCCGCCGAGCGGTTCGGACGGCGCACGCTTCACCGCTACAACGCGGAGATCGTTCTGATGCGCGTGAGCGCGGAGGAAAGCCGGACACTCGGAGGCTTGGTGGCCCGCAAGCTCAACGCGGCGGCCGGACCCGTGGAAGTCCTGGTCCCGCTCCGCGGGTTTTCGTTGCTGGACCGCGAGGACGGCCCCGAGATCTCCCCCCACGAAGGTAGTCCCAAGACCCGCTGGTTCGACCCGGAGGCCGACGGCGCCTTCCTGAAGGCGCTGGAGACCGGTCTCGAAGGGGTTCCGGTCCGGCGGGTCGACGCCCACATCAACGATCCCGAATTCGCCGACGTTCTGGTCCAAAGGGCGTGCGACCTCATCGAGACGGCCGGACGCCGGAGCCGCGAGCCTTGAGCCTCCGGCCACCCCCCCCTCCGCCCCCCGTCATCGAGAAGACCGTTGACGTCCTCGTTGTCGGAGGCGGCGCGGCGGGTTGTCTCGCCGCCATCTCCGCGGCGGAGGCGGGGGCGAAGGTCCTCCTCCTGACGAAGGGCCGGGTCCCGAGCGGCGTCTCGGGCATGGCGCGGGGAGGATTCGGCGCGGCCCTGGCCATTCGCGATCCCCAGGACAACCCGGCGGCCCACGCCGAAGACGTGTTGAGGAATGGAGGGGGCCTGAACAGCCGCCGTCTCACGGAGGTCTGGACGCGGGAGATCGTTCCCCTGGTCCGCGAGATGGAGACCTGGGGACTTGATCTCGTTCGGGAGGGCGGAGACTTCCACCAGAAGGAAATGCCGAAAAACACCCATCCCCGCGCCCTTCACGGTCACGACCACACGGGCGTGGCCGTCATGAAGTGTCTGTCGTCGAGGATCAAGAAGACGCCGGGCGTCGAGCGGGCGGAGCAGGCCGTCCTCGTGGACCTCTCGATTTCAGAGGGCCGCTGCGTCGGGGCGGCCGCCTGGAATTACGACCGGGGCGAATGGCTGGCCGTTTCCGCGCCGGCGGTCGTTCTGGCCGCGGGAGGCGGCTCGGCCCTCTACCTTGTGCACGACAACCCGCCCCTCATCACCGGGGACGGATACGCGGCGGCCTATCGCGCGGGGGCCTCTTTGATCAACCTAGAGATGGTCGATTTTCAGCCTCTCTGCGTCGCGCCGGAGAAGATGCGGGGATTCGCCCCTCACCCCACCGGCTTCATCATCATGGGGAGCATCTTCCGCAACGCCTCGGGCGAGGCCTTCATGGAGCGTTATTATCCGGGGACCGCGGAACAGGCCGGCCGGGCCGAGATCTGCCGCGCCATGGCCATGGAGATCCGCGAAGGCCGCGGGACCCCGGCGGGGGGGATCTACCTGGACAGCACCCACCTGCCGCTGGAGCGGATCCTCAAGTACGCGCCCCACATCCACCGCCAATACATGAACCACGGGATCGACCTGACTGAGCGGCCGCAGGAGCTGGCCCCGGGGTCGCACACCTGGCTGGGCGGCGTGAAGATCGACGTCGACGGGGCCGCGGACGTGGCGGGTCTCTTCGCCGCCGGGGACAACGCCGGCGGAATCCACGGGGCGAACCGGATCGGCGGAAGCGCCCTCTCGGCCGCCATGGTCTTCGGAAGCCGCGCGGGGAAAGCGGCGGCGTGTCTGGCCGGGGAGAGCGCCGTCCGAGCGGAGGCCGGGGAGGTGTTGGAGGGGGGGGAGGGCGTCCGTTGGCTCAACGCGGTCTGGGACCGGAGGGAAGGCGTTCCGGCCGCGGACGTAAGGCGCGAGATCCGGGAGCTGGCCCAAGCCGATCTCGGCATCATCCGGGAAGGCCCGAGGCTGGATGCGGCGGTGGAGCGGTTGGCGGCGCTGGAGACGCGGGTCCGGGAGAGCCTGACGATCGCTTCGCCCGAGGACCTGGACGGCATGGGCCCGGCGGCCCGCCGCCAGGCGATGCGCGCGACCGTCGAAACTCGAAACCTGTGTTGGGCCGCCCGCATGCTGGCCGCCGCGGCCGGGATGCGAAAAGAGAGCCGCGGCGCCCATTACCGGCTGGATCATCCCGGGGCCGACCCCGGATGGCGGCGCGTGACGTGCGTCAGGCGGGGGGGGCGCGGGGAGATGGAGTGTTCGTTCCTCCCGGTGGAGGATTGAAGCGGGGGCCTGAGGCCTGATCGACGCCCAATGATTTGGCCGCGCGCCGGAGAAGGGCCGATTTTCGACGCCCCGGACGACTCTTGCCCAGCGGAACCGCCTCCTGTTAAGGTTTGCTCTTTGACAGCGGGACGCGCTTCCTCCCCCTCCCTGAGGTTTTGGACAATCCGGAGACGTTTGAATGACTCAAATCCGGCGGATAGAGACGATCCATGTGGCCCTGCCGACGCGGCGGGTTCACAAGTGGACGGGGCTCAAGACCGACACCATCGGCGGGTATCTCCTCGTCCGGATGACCGGCGACGACGGTGCGGTGGGGTGGGGAGAGGCGCCCGCGCTCAAGGATTGGGCGGGCGATTACGGCCGTTATTTCGGCGAGTCGGCGGGCACGGCGAGGTTCGTCATCGAGAGCTATTTGGCGCCGGCGGTTCTGAATGAGGACGCCGCGAACTTCGCGGGGCTTCACCAAGAGATGGACGCCGCGGTCCGGGGATACCCCTACGCCAAGGCCGCCGTCGAGATGGCCGCCTACGACCTGACGGGCCGGTCTCTCGGCGTTCCCGTCTACGCCCTCTTGGGCGGCCGCGTCCGGGATCGGATTCCGGTCACGCATTCCATCGGGCTTCTGCCCATCGACGAGGCCGTGGCCGAGTGCCGGCAGGTCGTGAAAGAGGGAATCCGGACGATCAAGATCAAGGTGGGCGGGGACCCCCGGCGGGACATCGATCTCGTCCGTCGGGTCCGGGAGGCCGTGGGGGAGGAGATCGATCTCTGCGTCGACGCCAACCAGGGCTACGCCAGTCCGGGGGAGGCCCTTCAGACGCTCAAAGCCATGGAGCCCGTCCGGCTCAAATACGCCGAGCAGCCGGTCGAGGGGATGGCGCGCATGGCCGAGGTCGCGCGCGCCCTGGATACGCCGGTCATGGCGGATGAGACCGCGTGGAACGCCCATGACGTTCTCGAGATTTTCGAGCGCCGGGCGGCGGACATCATCTCGATCTACACGACGAAGCCGGGGGGGCTTTACCGGGCGATGGAGGTCGCCGCGGTGGCGCGGGCCGCGGGATTCCCGTGCAACCTGAACGGCTCGGTGGAGACGGGCGTGGGCAACCTCGCCAACATCCACCTGGCCGCCGCCGCCGCGTCGGTCACGCTCTCCTGCGTGGTCCCCGTCTCGACCCCGGCCGAGGCCCAGGACGGCCGGATCGCCGGGATTTACTACACCGACGACCTGATCCAAGCGCCCTTCTCCTTCGAAGGCGGCGCGATCCGCGTGCCGGACGGCCCGGGGATGGGGATCGACGTAGACGAGGACAAGATTGCGAAGCACCGGGTGGACTCCGATGCGTGAGATCCGAACGGTCGCCGTTCTCGGGGCCGGCCACGGGGGCTGCGCCGCCGCCGCCGTCCTGACCCTCCGCGGTTGCGAAGTCCGGATGCACAGCCGGTCCGAAGAGCGCCTCGCCCCGCTGCGGGACGGGATCACCGTTCAGGGCGCGGTTCAGGGAACGGTTCGGCCAGCGGTCCTGTCGACCGACCTCGCGGAGGTTGTCCCGGGGGCCGATCTCGTGATGCTGGTTGTCCCTTCGGTTTCCCACGAAGGCTACGCCCGCGCCCTCGCGCCGATCCTGGACGGGGAGGAGGTCATCTACCTGAACCCCGGACACACGGGCGGGGGGCTCCACTTCGCCGCCGCGTTGCGCGCGGCGAACGGACCGGACGCGCCCCCGCTTTGCGAGTCGGTGACGCTGACCTACATCTGCCGGATGGAGGGGCTGGCGACGGTCGCCGTATACCGGGAGACGGCCAACCTCCGGTTCGCCGCCCTGCCGGCCTCGCGCACGGCCGATCTGCGAGGGCTT
>JASLXW010000307.1 GCA_030740135.1 Nitrospinota bacterium | reverse complement strand
GGAGGGTATTCGTGGAAGCGTTCAAAGGCCCCTTACGAACCCCGCGAAAAGTACGGATCGGTTTCGGTGGACCGGATCGAGGATTCGGAGGTAGCGGCGTAATGATGGCGTCCATCGGACGCCTTGAGGGGTTGACGCCGGTTGACCCTTCAAGCCGTCCGATAGGCGGGCGGATGGAGCGAGCGGATCGAATGGCTAGAACAGGTGGCCAACCCATCTTAGAGCCTCGGGACATTCCCGAATCCACGGACTCCATTTCACCAGTAAAAGGGACACGGCCAATCATGGTATCATCAACCCGAACCCGTCTCTTGTGGGTGAAAATCCAGGTTTTACACTTGGCCGTGTCCTACCTGGGTTCCCTTGAGACGGGTTCATTTTTGAAAGGACACGGCCAATGAAAGCGAACATCCGCCTCTACCGCTCAGAACATGCCTGGATCGCCGACTTCGGAGACGATCCGTTTTTCCTGTCCGCACTCGGGACCGGAGAAATTCCCCTCCCCTTCACCCGGAACGCTTCCGCTTCTGTGGTCATGGCGCACGTCGTCGAGCGCAACCCGGACGCGGAGGTTTTCATTGACTTCATCGGGGAGAGCGCGAGCGGGCAACCCTCCCCCGTCCAGGCCTTCATTGAGACGGTCTCCGATACCTCCGAATGGGCGCACCTCGAAAGGGGGACCGCGTGATGGGGGCCAAGACCGAGAAAGCCGAATTCCAGCCGGGCGACATCGTGCGATTCCATGAGAACGGCCGTCGTCATGGCCGGGTTGTGTTCGTCGGCTGGAAATGGGTCCACGTGGAGTGCATCGGACGTGACCCCCGGACGAAGCGTGTCCGGCGATTCCTGAGAGATGAAATTGAGCCGGAGGGGGGCGCGTCATGACACCCCTCTTTCAGATCATCCGCAAGGCGGGCGGGGTCTCCCCCTGTCTGTCCTCCGCTACGGCCGACTGGCAAGAGTTGGGTAAGGAATTTCGCCGGGCCGGACACCAGGGAGTGATTTTCTCGAACGGGACGCGGGGCCGGGCGGCTGATGAAATGCTGGCCGACCTGGACCCGGACATCCAGGCGCGAGTCATGGCCGGGGCCGAAACGAATCACCCCTTGCTGGATGCCTTGAGCCGTGAGCTCGACACCCTACCGGACCGCTACACTGGCCCCCTTACTCGGTTCGATCTTGAGGCTGAGAACACTCGGCTGAGAGAAGAAAATCGCGCCCTGGAAAGCCGCCTTGCGCTCTTGGAGCCGGACCCGGACGAACACCCCCGGATGGAAGATATCGCGCCTGGGGCCATCCGTGAGGCCCGGAACGCGCTGAATTTGACCCAAGCCCAAGCTGCCCGACGCCTGGGCGTGTCCTGGCTGACTCTCTCCCGATGGGAGAACGGGCGGACGAAACCAACGTCTCCGGCGCACGTCCGGGCATTGGTCGCCATGCTGAACGACGCGCAAGCGGGCATGGTGGCCGGAGGGACCCCGTTTTGAGGGCGCGAACCATGAAACCGGAATCAGAACACCCGGACACCTTGGAAGCTAAGGGACAGATTCGGCTCATGTCGGACCTTGGGCCGCGTCGGGTTCCGAAGTGGAGAGAAAGGGGGCCGGATAGGGGGGCCGACGACTTGCCCCTGTTCGCCCAAAACGATGATCGACAGCTTGAAATCGAGGGGCCGAAATGACCCCAAATTTTGTTTCCCATAACGCACGTTTGAGGAAACAAACCCGGAGGAAAACCCATGAATGAGACCGCCGTTTCCATTCTGAATCCGCCTCCCCGTCCAAGTCCGGGGCCAGACACAACCCGGCTCGTGGATGCTTTTCTGTCGGGGCGGAATGAACGGACCCTTGAAGCTTACCGACAAGACCTTGAGGACTTCCGGGCGTTCGTCGGGGCCTTGACCCTGGACGAAGCCGCCCGGCTACTCCTGGACCGGGGGCATGGGGAAGCGAACGGGCTTGCCCTGGCCTACAAGTCGGCGCTGGTGGACCGGGGGCTTGCGGCCAATTCGATCAATCGACGCTTGGCCGCTCTCCGGTCACTCGTGAGACTTGCCCGGACCCTCGGCCTGGTTTCCTGGACATTGGAAATCTCGAACATCAAGGCGCAACCCTACCGGGACACCCGGGGGCCTGGACGTGAGGGGTTCGTTCTCATGCTGGACGCCCTGGGCAAGCGGGAGGGGGCCAAGGCCATCCGGGACCGGGCCATCCTTCGGCTGCTGTTTGACTTGGCCTTGCGCCGGGCGGAAGTGTGTTCCCTGGACCTTGCAGACGTGGCCCTTGAGGCCGGGGCGGTCGCCGTCCTGGGGAAAGGTAAGACAGAACGGATACGGCTCACGCTTCCGCCCGAGACAACGGCTGTGCTGGCCGATTGGCTCTCCGTGAGGGGGGATGAACCGGGGCCGCTCTTTCTGAATTTCGATAGGGCCGGGAAGGGACGGAGATTAACGGGCCGGGGCCTCTACTCCATGATCCGCAAGCTTGGGGAGGGCGTCGGCCTCCGGACTTGGCCTCATGGCCTCCGACATGCGGCCGTTACCGAAGCCCTGGACTTGACGAACGGCAACCTTCGGGCGGTTCAACGCTTCAGCCGCCACAAGGACGTGCGGATTCTGACGATTTACGATGACAATCGGCAAGACTTGGGCGGGGAAGTGGCCCGGAAAGTGGCCTCAAACGGCTCCCACGAGGTCGAAACCACTGAAAACGGGTGAATTGGGGCCTGGAATGGCCTTTTTGTTCGGATTCGCTGAAAGGTGGGCGGGGTGTGAGGGCCTAAAACCCTGCCTACGGCCCTCTGTGCTATACCTTTTTGACCTTTTGCCGTGGTGGCCCTGGTCTTGGGAAAGGGTCTTGGTAGGTTCTTCCGGTTCCTGGCCTCTTGATTTCTGTCCCTTCCAGAAACCTCCGTTTTCGTCTGTCATTACCGGCTATATCTATGATTCTAGTACGCGCACACGCGGGGGTAGTCGGCGGGGTGGGATCAGGGCCTCTAGGCGGGGATAGTCCAGGCAAGTCTCCCGGCTTCGAATTCCTCTCTTAGCCGATGCAAGGCATGGGTGAGTATCCCCGCCTCGGAAACGCCCGTCTCCCTGGCTTGCGCCCGAAGCCATTCTCCATCTTCCCCCGGAATCTCGATTCCCCCCTCCCGACCGTTCTCCTGTCTCGGGGCCTCGGGGGTGGTGGCGTTTTCCTCTTGGGTGCGGGCCATGTCCAGGGCGCAGCAGACCGTCTCGGAGAGAGACCGCTTGCCAAGAGTGCCCGGCGCTTGCACCCAGGCTTTGAGCTCCTGCGGGATTCGGACGGTAATGGTGGCGTCTTTGACTACATTTTCCACGTTGTCTTACCTTTCCCACGGAGCGGGGTTCACAAGAGGCTCAATGTAGGACATGGGACGTGGAGCTGACAACGGGTGGGGCCAGTCAGTGTCCATCCGACACCCCCAATCCAACGGTGTGAAAAACGGTGTGAATGGGAACCCCAACGCCTGCATATCACTTCACATGGTTGCATGCGGTTGCTGGTTTGTAAACGCCTCACAAATCCTGTAACATCAAGGACATCCGCTGGATTCGTAAACATGGCCTTGCTCGGAAGCGCATAGGGTTCCGGTGTCCCTCCTGGACTTCAAATCCAGTGTTCCGGCTTAACCCCCGGTAGGTGGGTTCGACTCCCACGCGCTTCCGCCAGTTTTTATTTCAATGAGTTACAAGCTATTGAGCCTTCCCGATGATCTCCTCAGCTTTCTCCAAAGTGGTCCTACTGTGACTAAAGTGTGACACGAAGACCTCTTGCTTTCGGGCGGCCTCTTTCAGGTCCTCCTGGCTCACAATGTCATACCGGCGAAAGATAGAGTCTGTCTTGTGGCCGGAAATCTTCATCGCCACAGTCTGAGAAACTCCGGCCCGAATCAGGTTCCGAACCCCTGTCCGGCGCAAATCGTGAAAAAATAATCCGTCCAGTCCGATGTGCTCACACGCCTTTTTCCATGCCTTTCTGAAATCGTTGAGCGGTTTGCCCTCCCGGTGGAACACCCCAGGGCAATCCGGATAATTTAGATCTCTGCTCGGGTCGATGATCCCCATCGGCGCGGCTCTGGAGGCGAGCGGAGGCACCGCACTGGTAGCGAAACACATCGTGGACTACTCTGGGGGATTACCCACATTCGCCGTGCTCGCCATCCTGATGATAGTGACTATGACGCTCTCGGATGTGCTCAACAACGTGGCTACCGCGCTCATCGCTGCGCCCATCGCTATGGATATCGCCAACCAGCTCGATGCAAATCCAGACGCTTTCCTGATGGCAGTAGCGGTGGCTGCATCCTGTGCTTTTCTGACCCCTATTGGGCACAAGAACAACACCATTATCATGGGTCCCGGTGGTTACAAATTCGGCGACTACTGGCGTATGGGACTGCCGCTGGAAATCCTTGTAGTGCTGGTGAGCATACCGATGATCCTCATCGTCTGGCCACTTTGAGCCGGGCTGCTTGAATCAAGAAACATGACAAATACACTATGAATCCCTGGAAGCGCACAGTTCCCTTTACGCCATCCGTCTTCCCGCTGGCAGCAGGCCGCGTCCGTGCCCGAGGCCGAGTTCGAGGCGCATATGGCCAGGACGAAGGACGCGGGGGAGGAGTTGACCTCGGCTTCGGTGAGGCGGTTGGCGGATTCGCAATCAAAAGAATCTTCGGTAGAGTCTTCCCTTTCTTGCATGACGATTTCCATTCAATCGGGTGTGTTCCTTACTGAAATGTGAAACCCGACGTTGTCTCGGATGTAGGTCGTTCCCTTGATTTATCTTCGCATCAACGAGTCTCCACCCGCCACTTGGAAATCCACGAGGGCAACTCATCGCCCGGCATCGGTCTCGCTACGAAATTCCCCTGGACAAGATCACATCCCAGGTCGGCCACCAGATCTCAGTCTTCTTGGGTCTCGACGCCCTCCGCCACCAAGCTCATGCCGAGCTTCTTACCTAAATCCACGCTTGACTCGAGAATGGCGCGCGCCTCCGGGTCCTGTGCGGCCCCACACACAATGGAGTTTTGGTTTTGTTCGAAAATGTCCGCCATGGCTTCCGTCGGGGAATGGGTACCGAAACGCGTATGTTTTTTTGAGATGTCTGACCAGCGTCCTCGCTGGTCTGAATACCTGGATCCATCCTGACGGAGAGACATGCTTACCCGCATTTTCCATATAGCTCATCAGATTCGACAGACCGAAAGTCGCTTT
>JASLXW010000306.1 GCA_030740135.1 Nitrospinota bacterium | reverse complement strand
AGCGGTGTCTTCTTCAAGGTCGCCACACCCATGGGAGACTTCTGATACCTGGCACCCATCCCGACCAAAGACCCACCTTTGGAGATAACCAGGATCGCGGGTCCAAAGCTCGCCTCCCCCACGTCGAACTGTCCGGTCGAGATTTCCTGTGAGGTCTTACTGGAGCCGAATCCCCGGTGAATCTTCACATCCAGCCCAAGCTTGCGCCAGAACCCCAATTTCCTGGCCACGAGAGCGTAGCAGTACTGACCAGATGGGATCCAGGCCAGGCGGAAGTTGACCTTCCGCATCTTTTCAGCTCCCGCGTTTGGGATGAAGGCGGGAGCCGTCAGAAGGCTTACGGCAACCGCAGTGCACGTGAGAAGCTTCTTCCATGCCATTGTCCACTCCCTCCTTATGTTGTGGTTCACGATGCGACACCGCACCAGCGCAGAATGATTTGGGCCGACATCTGGATGGTTTGATGGTAAGATTCCAGGTCGACCCACTCGTTCAGGGCATGCCCGCCCGCCCCCTTCGGCCCGATATTGACCGTCGGCATATTCCCGTAGAGAACCGTCACGCGCGTGTCGCTGCCGACGGGGTTTGCGGCGATGATCGGACTCGTCCCCAAAACCTCTGTCATGCAGGAATTGACCTCGGCGAGAAAAGGCTCGTCGAGGGCCATCGTTGAAGGCGAAAACCGCAGAGGCAGCCACTCCAGCTCCGGGGGATGCTCCCTGAGGTACGGGTCCGCATGCGCCGCCCCTTCAATCGTCTCCGTGACGGCCTGACGGACTGACGCTTCATCTTCGGTGTGCGGATACGTCAAGATGCACTCGATCGTACACTGGCTCGGAACCTGATAAATCCAGTCCCCCCCTTGAATCTTCGAGATGCAAAGCGTCGTGGCCCTTTGCGGCAATCCGCTCGCCTCAAAGCAGCGCTCCGTCAATTCGTCCCGGACGTGGATGGCCCGAAAATCGTCTAGGTCTTTGAGGTGTTGAATGACCCTCATGGCCTTCTCGATCGCGTTGATCCCCGTGTGCGCCATCAAACCGTGAACCGCCCGGCCGCGCACCCGGACGCGAAACGCGGTCGCGCCGGATGAGGCCACCTGTACGAGCCCCGGTTTTCCCCATCCCGGGTGCGGATAGATGCACCCATCCGCGCGGATCCCTCTCTCGATACAGGCCAGGATCCCGCCGCTTCCGCCAATCTCCTCTTCGATATTGCTCATGAGGATGACGTCGCCCTTCAGCTTCACCCCCAGCCGGCGGATCGTGTCCACGGCCAGGATGACGGCGGCGAGGCCCGCCTTCATGTCTTGCGTGCCCCGGCCGTACATCCTTCCATCTTCGATCTCGCCGCCGAACGGGTCGTGGGTCCAATCTTCCAGCGGACCCTCGGGCACCGTATCGATGTGTCCGAAAAGAAGGAGCGAGCGCCCCCCGCCTGCTCCTTTCAGGACGCCGATGACATTGGGCCGGTCCTGGTAATTTCCGTAATCCTCCGTGGGCGGGAGAAACTCCGGGTGGTCCTTGAGGGCTTCCAGGTCGGGGACGAACTCCTCGACATCCAGGTCCATCTCCTGGAATTTCCGAAGAATGTCCCGCTGGCCCGGACCCTCCATCCCCGTATGGCTTTTTATGCGGATGAGGCCGCGGAGGTACTCCTCGTGAGCGGACCGCTCCGCGTCAACGGCCGCGAGAACCTTTTCTTCAAGGGGCGACAGGGACATGACCACCTTCCTTGGAATCATGTGGAGAGACGAGGCCGAACCCCTAGGCCCGATAAACCGCTTGCCCGCCCACCGACTCACTTGTCCAGTCTTAGGCTTGAGTCTAATGGAGCCAATCATCAGTTGTCAAGCTGACGTGGGTGGGCGAGGGGGTGAGATCACGCGAGGACCGCAGGATGGCTAAAGGTGGTCATCTGGGAAATCCCGGTTTACCCTTTGGGGGGTCCAGGGGGCTTGCCCCGTTGGGGGCTTCGAGACATTCTTGACAGGGTCATTGCGGGACGTCTAACCTTAATAAATCGTAAAGGGGACCGGAAGGACATCGGCGGATGTTGTAAATGGGATATCCCCGTTGAAAACCGTGAGGAGGTACGATCCGATTCGTTCCCGACTGACCTTCGGCATGGGTCGTTCCCCTGAAATGCTTGTCCTTGAAGGGCGCAGGAAAATCCTGAGAAAAAAGGAGAAGGCAATGTCCAAGCATCTGTATTCTTTATTCGTTACCCTCCTGGGGTGCTTTGTTTTCACCTCGACATTCGTCCTGGATGCCAACGCCCTGAAGCCCCAAGCCAAGGTCAAGGCGGCTTTCATCTACAACGGCCCCATTGGGGACCATGGCTGGATCTTTGCCCACGAAAAAGCGCGCCGCGAGATCGAAAAAATCCCATATGTGGAGACGGGCTACACTGAGTCAGTTTCCACCGGGGACGCCGAGCGTATTATGCAGCAGTACATCCGGAGAGGATACAACCTCATCTTTGGGTGCACCTTCGAGTACATGGATTCCATGCTGAAACTCTCGAAGAGCAATCCCAACGTAGTCTTCATGCATGTCGCCGGGTACAAGACATCTCCCAACATGGCGGCCTATTGGGCCATGATGTATGAACCCGCATACCTGGCGGGGATGGTTGCCGGGAAGATGTCCAAGACGAACGTCATCGGGTACGCAGCGGCATTTCCGATTCCAATCGTCGTCCGCAATATCAACTCATTCACGTTAGGTGTGCAATCCGTGAATTCGGCGGCGAAGGTCCATTTGGTCTGGACCCTTTCGTGGTACGACCCGGCCAAAGAGCGTGAATCTGCCGAGGCCCTGATGGATATCGGGGCGGACGTACTGGGTCAGTACTTCAACTCCCCTGCGGTCCAACAGACGGCCCAGCGTCGCGGAAAATATAGTATTGGCGTTTACTCCGACATGTCGACATTCGCCCCCAAAGCACACCTAACGGCACCCATTTTCATCTGGAGTTCCTTCTACAAGAAGATCGTAGGCGCGGTTCACGACGGGACTTGGAAGAGTGGGATGTATTCCCCTTCGATGAAGGACGGGGTTACGGGGTTGGCCCCCTATGGGCCCATGGTTCCCCATGACACCCGGAAGATAGTCGACCGCAAGAAGGCGGAACTGATCGCGGGCAAGTTCACCCCGTTCACCGGACCCATAAAGGACCAGTCGGGCAAAGTCCGGATCCCGGCGGGAAAAAGGATCTCCGAAAAGGGTCTGAATTCGATGAATTTCCTGGTCCAAGGGATCATCGGTCAGATCCCCAAATAGGCCCATCGGCTGAATTCTTCTCAGCTGCCAGGAAGATTAAAATCCGTTCGATTTTTGGGCCCACGGGTGAAAGAGAGTAATTGGCTATCACAAAGGGAGGGTTAGGTGTGTCCCCTCTAAAAATGGGAGGTCCGCAGGGTAGCGCCAAGGCGGATGGTTCTGCCTATAAGCGGCAGGCCGTGGGGTTTCTGGAAAAAAGAACGGCTCACATGAATGCCTTGGCGAAGCGAATCTGGGAAACCCCCGAACTGAGCCTTGAGGAGTCCCGCTCATCTGGCTTTCTGGTAGAAGAACTTCAGAAGGCGGGGTTTCAGGTCAAGACCGGTCTTGCAGGTTTGCCCACTTCTTTCGAGGGCTGCTGGGGGAAGGGGAAGCCACAAATTGGAATTCTGGCGGAGTACGACGCGGTTCCACACTGTGGTCCAAAAAAGACGGACAACGGCCACGGTTGCGGACACAACCTGTTCGGCACGGCCAGCGTCTCAGCGGGGATCGCCGTCAAGGAGATTTTGGAAAAGAACCGGGTTCGCGGCACAGTGAGAGTATTCGGAACACCAGCCGAGGAGATCCTGTACGGCAAAGTTGTCATGGCGAATGCGGGGGCCTTCGCAGGGCTGGATGCCGTGCTCACGTGGCACCCGGGTGAAGGGAATCTCGCTGACTACAGCGCCTGTAAATCTCTGGATTCCGTCACATTTGAGTTCTTCGGGCAAAGTGCCCACGCCCAGATTGATCCAGAACTGGCGCAAAGCGCCCTAGGCGCGGTCGAACTCATGAACGAGGGCGTGAACCGACTGCGCGGCCAAGTTCCGCCCGGGACGGGATTCCACTATGTGATCCCGGAAGCAGGTCAGTATCCGGGCGTTATTCTCCCTTATGCCAAATCTTGGTACTGGATTTGGACACCGAGTCGGACCCAAACCGATAAGGTGACGGCGGAGGTAAGACGGATTGCTCAGGGTGCGGCGCGGGCGACGAAAACCCGGGTGCGGATCAAACTGCAGGCGGCCACGTACCAAAGCCTGCCCAACATTGCTTTGGGAAATTTGATCGATCAGAACTTGAGATGGGTCGGAGGTCCTAAGTTCTCAGCTGAAGACAAAACCCTGGCGCGCCAATTGGGCTACAAGCGGCCCCTGAGGGAAAAAGTGGATGTCCCGCGGGAGGGATCTTCTCCGTACGCCAATGACCAGGGCAATGTCAGCTGGCTTGCACCCTTGAGTCTTTTCTATACCTCATGCCGCGCCCCCGGGACACCGGAACATTCCTGGGACGCCACCGTTCAGTTCGGCTCGGAGATTGGCTTCAAGGGGATGAAGGTAGCGAGCAAAGTCATCGCCTGCACAGCTTTAGACCTCATCACCAACCCAGCAGATTTGAAGAAAATACAAAGAGAGTTCAAAGAAAAAACCCGTGGCTTCGAGTATCGGTCCCCCATTTGATCAAGAACCTTCACGGCTGACCGCATCCGGGATAACCCCTCCCGCCTTCCGCTCCGCCCGTAGCTTGATCTCAGCACACCTGTTCTGAGCCTCAAGCGTGGCTCGCCTGAGCCTGCCCATGAATCCGGGCTTCCCTTGGTCCGGGAACTTGGTTACAATTCCGGTTGTCAATCCAACAGGACCCAGACACCGCCCACCTGTATGGGGGCACATCATGCGGTTTTGGCGAAGCATCCTGATTGCCGCCCTGGCCTCAGTTCTCCTGGCTCCGCCCCTGTATGCCCAAACGCCCGGTAGCGGAAAGCGGCTGTATGCGAACTCCTGGGCGCTGGTGGTAGGGATCAATCGCTACCGCTCTTCCAAGATTCCGCGATTGGAAAATGACGAGCGCCACGAGAACGCCCGCCGGAACCCCCGGCGCGGCAGAACAGAAACGCGGCCCTAGAGCAAGATGCTCTAGAGCCGCGTCATCTGTACTGGGATTGCTCGGGAAGGTCCAAGAGGGCTGGAAATTCTTCCGTCTGGTGGACCGCATCCGCGCGAGGGCGGGGC
>JASLXW010000305.1 GCA_030740135.1 Nitrospinota bacterium | reverse complement strand
CGTATTCGTTGATGATAACCGCCTTCATGTCTCGCCTTTCTCCTTTCTCTCCCTCCGCGTTATCCAGCTCTCAAACGCCGCTTCCCGCACACGGGCGTCCGAATCCTCGAGGGCCCCCGCCAAGGCGGTCTCGATGTGCGGCTCCGACTTGACGTTGAAATCCGGATCCGGTTGGATGCCGCTCAGCGCCTCCGCCGCGATTCGACGAACCACGGGGTCGGCGTCCTCCAATCCCTTCAAGAGGAACCCCAACTTCTCCTCCCCGGCGCCGTCGACCCGGCCGAGGACGGCCAGGGCCGCGCGCCGGCGCCAGACCTCCGGCCGCCGCGCCGCCTCCCGGACGGCGTTCATCGGGTCGGGGTCTCCGCCGCCTCCCGCCGCCGCCAAACCGAAAGCGGCCCGGAACCGGAGGTCGTCATCGGGCCCGCGAAGGAGCGCGCGCAGCGCCCGGCGGCCCGCTTCCCATTCGCCGCCCGAGGGGGCGCCCGCCGCGAGGGCCGCCAGGGAATCGGCGGCCTTTTTCCGGACGGATTCATTTTCGTCCGCCAGGGCCGGGACCAGAAACCGCGCGGCCTCCGGCGATTTCGTCAGGCCCAGGGCGTAGGCCGCCCGGCCCCGGACCTGGGCCGATTCGTCCTGAAGCGATTCGCCCAGCGCCGCCGCCGCGCCGGGGAAGGGAAGGTGTCCCAGGGCATACGCGGCCCGCTTTCGGACCTTGGCGGAGCCGTCGCGGAGCGCGGCCGCCAGGGGGGGGGACGGCCTCCGGCGCGCTCCAGTCGGCCAGGGCCTCCGCCGCGCTCCACTTTTCCGAATCGGTCCCCGTCCGCAGGCGTTCGGCGAGGGCGTCCAGAACGGCGGGGTCGCCGATCCTCCCCAGGGCCTCGGCCGCCCGTTTGCGAACGGCGATCCCCGGGTCTTCTAGGGCCTTCAGAAGGGGGGGCGTCGCCTCGGGGTCCCCCGCCGGCGCCAGGGCCTCCGCCGCGGCCCGCCGCACCCTGCCGGACGGGTCCCGGAGGCGCTCGACCAACGGGGCGGTGGAGGAAGGGTCTTCCTGCTTTCCCGCCGCGAGACAGGCCGCCGCGCGGACGGAATCCTCCGGATCATCCAGAAGCGACCGGAGGCCGTCCCGGACCTTTGTTCCGGAAAACTCCCCCAGCGCCGCGGCGGCGGATTCCCGAACCTGGGGGTTGGGCGATTCGGCCGCCTGTAGAAAGTGTCTGGGGACCGCCGCTCCTCCGATTTGCGAAAGGGCCGCCAGCGCCCTTCGCGGCTGTCCCTCGAACTTCCCCTTCCAGTAAAGCTGGACGAGCCTGCCGACGACCCGATCGGCCGCCTCTCCTCCCTGGGTTTCGGCCGAACCGGCCTCAGAAAGGATTCTGCCCGCGGCCAGGGGCCCCCAACCCGGCGGATGAGGCGAAATCTCTCCCCCCGCCCCCTCGGCTTTCTCTTCGAGAGCAAGGAGCTCATTCAACTTCGATGTTCGATCCAACGCGCCCACCGGATGGGTTGGAGCTTCCAGGTCGGGAAAAAACGGAAAGAAAATGTTTCGGAATTTTACTCCACGTGGGTCCCCGGAATCCACTCTGAACGAGGGATCTCATCGGCCCCGCATCGGCCCCCGGAGGTCCCGCGTCCTCACAGACCCAGCCGGCCGGGCAGCAGGGCCGCAGGGTCCACCCCCGGAATCTCCACGGTTTTCCCGGCCATCTGGGCGGCGATCGACTTGGCGGTGAGGGGCGCGTAGTTGATGCCGTCGCCCTCGTGCCCGGTGGCGTACCAGAGACCTTCGATATCCGACGACGGACCGATAAGGGGATGATGGTCGGGCATCCAGGGACGGAGACCGGCCACCTCCCGGGTGATGCGGAGGCCCCCGACCTCGGGGAACCATTCTGTCGCGGCCTCCCGGATGACCCGCCGGCCTTCGTCCGTCAGGCGCTCGTCGTACCCGGCGAACTCCCGCGTCGAGCCCAGGATGCAGTGCCCCGGGCCGTGCTGGTGCAGCGTGAAACTGAACCGGAATCGCGGCATGGCCTCCTCGTCCGCCCGCTCACCGGCCGTCTTGTCCAGGACGTAGCTGGCGTTCTGGATGAGGTGGCGTGAAACGACGCCTGTCTTCTCGGTGTAGAGGATCTGCCCCCGGCGGGGGACGATGGGGATCTTCACCCCCAGATCCTCGGCCAGGAAGGGCGACCACACCCCGGCCGCCACGACGACGGCGTCGGCCGCGATCTCCCCCTTGTCCGTCCGGACGCCCTCGGCGCGGCCTCCCCTCGTCACGATGGACCGGACCGGCTCGTGTTCCCGAATCTCCGCCCCACGCGAGACGGCGTCCGCCGCCAAGGCGCGCGAGATTTCCACGGCGTCGACCAGCGCGCCGGACGGGTCGAAGAGCGCCGCCCGGACGTCCACCCCCAGCCCCGGCGCCCGCCGCTTCACCTCCGGGCCGTCCAGGATCTCCGCCTCCGCGCCCAGGGCCTTGATCCCCCGAACCGTCTCTTCGAGAAACTCCAGCGACGCGGCGCTTCCCGGCGGGAGGATGACCATCGACCCCCGTGGGTCGATCCCGAACGCATCCTTCAACTCCGTTTTCAGGTTCTCGTAGACGTTCCGGCCGTACCAGGCCATGGTCGCCCGGTGATCGGCGGGACGGCTGCAAAGCGCGAGGACGCCCGTGTTCTTGGCCGTGGTCGCCCGGGCGAGGGCGTCCCGCTCCACCAGGGTCACCTTCCGGCTGTCGCGGGACAGGAAGCACGCCAGCGTCGTCCCGATGATGCCGCCCCCGATGATGACGACCCGCTCAATCTTCGACATGGCGCTCTCCCGCCCCTCCGGAGGAAATCAAATCCGCATGGCATGTGGATTGCGAAACGGCGCCCCGGTGAGGGGACGCGCGCCAAGTGGTCCCGCCGAGGTTTCCATCGCGGGGGATTCGACCCTCTTTACCATGCCCGCTCGGGGTTGTGAAAACCGCGGCGGAAAAATCGCTGGGCTTCGCCGGAATCGACGATTCTGATGAATCCGGGTTCGTGGGCGAACCGGGAGGATCCCCACGCATCGGCCGGCGCGTGACGCCGGATGAAGGGCCTGGAGATGCGTCGGATCGGCGGTCTTCTCCGAAACCGCCCGAGCGGATCAGGGCGCGCGTTTTCCGGATTTGCCGATCAGGGCCGGCTTGAACCCTCATGCCCGAAATACGCCCGGGTTCCCCGGAAAACGAGGAGGCTCAGGCCGAGAAGCCCCACGAGGTTCGGGATCGCCATGGCGCCGTTCATCGTATCCGCCAGGTTCCAGATGAACTTGATCCCGGCCACGTCACTGGAGAACAGGGCCCCGACGATAATCATGAGACACCACACCCAACGATAGGGCAGGGAGGCGCGAACGCCAAAGATGTACTCGATGCACTGGAGGCCGTAATAGGACCAGGCCAGGAGCGTGCTGTAGGCGAAGGTGATGGACCCGAAGGCCACGATCCACCCGCCCGCGCTTCCCATGACCGCGCTGAAGCCCTCGGCCGTGAGGGCGGTGCTCGTCAGACCGGTCACCCACACGCCGGTCAAGACGATGGAGAGCGTGGTGACGGTGTTCACCAGAAAGGTGTCGATGAAGACGCCCAGCATGGCGATGGCGCCCTGGCGCGCCGGGTCGCGGGTCATGGCCGCCCCGTGGGCGATGGAGGCCGTTCCCAGGCCCGCTTCATTGGAGAATATCCCCCGGGCCACGCCGTAACGGATGGCCTGCGCCATGGCGGCCCCCGCGAACCCGCCCGCCGCCGCCTGGCCCGAGAAGGCGCTTTTGAAGATCAGGCCGAAGGCGGTCGGCAGGTCGGCGATGCGGATCAGGATGAGGACCAATCCGCCCAGCAGGTAGATGGAGCACATGATCGGAACCAGGACCGCGGCCACGTGGCTGATCCGCTTCACCCCGCCGATGATCACCAGGTACGTGAGGACGGCCAGGACAACGCCGGAGAGCCACAGGGGAACGCTGAGCTGGGTCTTGAAGACCAGGGCCGCCGAGTTGGCCTGGACCATGTTGCCGATCACCAGGGCCGTGATTGCGCCGAACAGGGCGAACAGCCAGGCCAGCCACTTCACCCCCAGGCCGTGTTCCAGAAAGTACATCGGCCCGCCCGCCAGGGAGCCGTCCGGAAGCGTTTGGCGGTATTTCACCCCAAGGTAGGCCTCGGCGTACTTGGTCGCCATCCCCACCAGACCCGTGATCCACATCCACACGGGCGCCCCGACCCCGCCCAGGGCGATGGCCGTCGCCACGCCGGCGATGTTGCCGTTGCCCACGGTCGCCGACAGGGCGGTCATGAGGGCCTGGAAGGGGGTGATCTCTCCCGGACCGAGCTCGTCCCGATCCTTGTGGACCGCGCTTTGGAGCATCAGCCGGACGGCGTGGCCGAACTTGCGCAACTGGATGAAACCGGTGCCGATGCTGAGCCACAGACCGGTCCCGAGCACCAGGACCATCATCCAGGGTCCCCAGACAAAGGCGTTGATCGTGCCGATCAGATCGAAGAGCCATTCCATGGGTTTGCCCTCAGCGTGAAGGATTTCCCGGCCCGTGGGGAGACCGCAAGGCCATCCGCAAAGACGCGAATGGATCAGACAAGCAAGAGGCCGAATCCTGATGGGTTTTCGGGTGTTTGAGGAACGGCGCGAACCGGCGGCGGATCAAATGTCCCTCCCTGGGTCTGATTTCGGGAGCCTTCCTTACTTGGCCCGCTCGACGTATTCCCCCGTCCGGGTGTCGATCCGGATGGATTCCCCTTCTTCGATGAAAAGCGGGACCATCACCACCGCCCCGGTTTCGAGTGTGGCGGGCTTTGTACCGCCCACCGCCGTGTCGCCCCGGACGCCCGGGTCCGTCTGGGTGATCTTGAGGGTGACAAAGTTGGGCACGTCCACGCCGATGGGCAGGCCGTTGTGGAACAGGATCGCGACCTCCAGGTTTTCCTGGAGCCACTTGGCGGTGTCCCCCAGCTGATCCCGGGTGAGAAATTCCTGCTCGTAGGTCTTGGTGTCCATGAAGCAGCACCGGTCTCCGTCCGGGTAGAGATACTGCATGGCCCGTTCGTCCAGGTCGGGCGTATCGACCTTGTCCCCGGAGCGGAAGGTCTTGTCCTGCACCAGACCCGTCCGGAGACTCTTGATCCGGGTCTTGACGAACGCCGCCCCTTTGCCGGGCTTGACGTGTTCCTTTTTCAAAATTCGCCAGAGACGGCCCTGGTGTTCAATGAGGTTGCCGACCCTTGCGTCAGATGCTGAAATCTTCATACTGATGATCCTGGAGAATGACG
>JASLXW010000304.1 GCA_030740135.1 Nitrospinota bacterium | reverse complement strand
CTACCTCCTCCTGGAAGGCCTCCGCAAGGGAACAGTGAGCATCGTCATCCCCTTGGTCCACACCTTTCCCCTCATCGTGATTCTGTTTTCCTGGATATTCCTGCGGGAAAAAGAACAGATTTCCGCCAAGCTCTTGGCGGGCGCCCTCCTAATCGCAGCGGGGGCGGCGGTCATCTCCGGCCTGGGACAGTAAGAACGCCGTCAGGGATTGGCCCCTGGATTCGGAGGCGCCGATGCGCTCGCGGGTTGCTTTTCGGGGGATTCCGGCGGTTTGCCGGCGGGACTCGGGACCTCCGCGCCGGGCGTTGCCGGGCCTCGGCCATCCGCTTCCGGGGTTCGCGGCCCGCGCGCTTCCGTCTCCGGGATGGGGGACCCCGGGGTCGCGGGCGCAACGACGCCGACCTCTCCGGGCTTGGGCTTCACCTTTCCCGAAGCGATGGCCACCCTTCTCCAATTCGCGACCATCTGGACGCGCCACTCCGTGTCCCGGGTCTTCCACTCCTCCAGGGTGCCCAGCCGGCTGCCCGCCAATTGCCGGACCGCCGCAACGGCCTGGAGGCGAACCTGCGGATTAGGGTGCATGAGAAATTCGAACAGGACCGGAAGGGCCGCTTCCACCTCCAGCGCCCTGAAGTATGTGATCCCCTCCAGGTGGGTTTTTTGGTTCGCGGGCAGGTCCGCCGGGTTCATGGACGTTCGTTGAACGACCTCGACCACCGCTTCGGCGGCCTGGTCCACCTTCAGGTTTTTCAAGACGGCGATGACCGCCGGAAAGTCTTGCGGGTGTTTCCCGGAGGAGAGCATCCGGACGAGATAGGGCCAAGTCTCCCGGGCTTCCATGCGCTCAACCGCGTTCACGGCCGCCAGCCGGACCTCGCGCTCCGAATCCCCCAGCGCCGCCCGCAACGCCGGCAGGGCTTTGCGGTTCTTCAGGATGGCCGCGGCCCGCACCGCGTCCGCCCGGACGCCGGCGGCGTAACCGGGATCGGCGATGATTTGGCGCAGGGCGGTTCGCGCCTCTTCCGATCCCAAAGCCAACAGGGCCTGTACGCCGTAATCGACGTTCGCCCGCCGCAGGTCGATAGACAGGGGGCTTAACGCGCCCTTTTCCCGCATGAACTTCAGGATCCGCTCCACCGCGCGCGGGTCATCGGACATCCGAAGAATCTGAAGACCCTGGACCTGCTGAAGCCTCGCGCCCGAGGAAAGAAATCGCTCCGCCAATTCCCAACGGGCCTTCTTTATCTTCCTCAGGAAGCCCTCGGTCAGCTCCGTGGACTTTTCAACGACGGCGGCGTTCAGGCGCTCCCCCACCTGTTCCCGAAGGGCCGCGGGGATTTGCTTTTTCCGGAGGTCATCCGCCAGGACGCCGATCCCCCGGTTCATCCAAAACCAGCCGGCCGTCCCCAACGCCGCGGCCAGGATCACCAGCGCGATCAGCGACGTTCGCAGAACGGACCGGACGATTCCCCGGCGCAGCCGCGTCTCGAGGAGCTCCTTGTAGTCGCCCGCTGAAAACGGCGGGGAGGAGCGGACCTCCGGCTCGTCCAACCGGCCCTGAAGGGACTCCACCGCGCTCAACAGCCGGTCGAGCTTTCCGTCGTCCGATTTCTCTTCGCTTGGCGCCATCCGGTATTCCTCCTGAGATGAAGCGTGAAACCGCGGCCTCTCCCCAGCGGACGCATCGAAGGGTCATTCTACCCCGAGTCGGTGAAAAACCCCTCTCCCGTTTTTCGCCCAAGCCTGCCCGCATCGGCCATCCAGCGAAGAAGGGGACCCGGGCGATATTTAAAGTCCCCCGGCTCGCGATGCAAAACTTCCAGGATGGACAGCGGGGTGTCCAAGTCGGTCAAGTCCTCCGCCGGGCTGGATGGCTGTCGATGATTCCGCGCCCTTTGCCCCCGCATTAAACCTTCGGCTGATGAACGCTCATCCCGCGAACGGCTCGGGCGGCCTCCATGACGCTCTCGGAAAGCGTGGGGTGGGCGTGAATCGTCTCGGCCAACTCATCCACGCTGAGCTCCCAGGTCATCGCGACGGCGGCCTCGTGGATCAGCTCGGCGGCGCTCGCACCGATGATGTGGACGCCCAGGATCTCTCCGGTGGCCTCGTCGGCGACAATCTTGACCTCCCCGGCGATCTCCCCGGCCGCCTGGGAGCGGCCCAGCGCCCGGTACGGAAACCGGCCGGTCTTGACGCCCTTGCCCGCCTCCTTGGCCTGGACTTCGGTGAGGCCGATGCTTCCGATTTCGGGGTGCGTGAAGATCCCGGCGGGGACGGTCTCGTAGCGCATGGTCTTGTCGCCCCCCAGGGCGTTCGTGACGGCGACGATCCCCTCCGCGCTGGCCTTATGGGCAAGAAGCTTCCCCCCCGCCACGTCGCCGGCGGCGTAGACGCCGGAGACGCCGGTCTCCATTCGCCCGCTGACCCGGATGTGTCCCTCCTCCGCCAAGGCGACCCCCGCCGACTCGAGACCGATGTCGCCGGTGTTCAGCGCCCGGCCGATCGAGATCAGGGCCTTTTGGGCCTTCACGCGCCCCCCGCCCGCCAGCTTCGCCTCGACGGAACCGGATTTTTTCTCCACACCCTCGATTTCTTGATCGACGATGAGACGAACCTTCTCCTTCTTGAGCTCCCGCTCGAGGAGTTTCGAGATGTCCTCGTCCTCGGTCGAAACGGCCCGGGGAAGCATCTCGATCATCGTGACCTCACAGCCCAAAGCGCTAAACAGGAAGGCGAATTCGCAACCGATAATCCCCGCCCCGATGATGAGAAGGCTCTCGGGGATCTCTTCCAGAAGAACAGCGTCATCCGAGGAGAGAATGTCCTTGCCGTCTATGGGAAACGCGGGAAACCGCGCGGGGCGGGAGCCTGTGGCGAGGAGGACGTTGTTCGCGGACAGGTCCGAGACGCTTCCGTCCGCCTCGTTCACCTCGACGCGGCCCGCGGAGTGGAGCGCTCCCCGCCCCCGGATATGCGTGACGCCGTGACACTTGAACAGGCCTTCGACGCCCTTCACCATTCCGGCGATGATCTTGTTCTTGCGGGCGATCATCGCGGCGAAATCGGCCCGGACCTCCCCATCAATCACCACGCCGAACTCGGCCGCCCGCTTCGCCAGGCGCAACACCTCGGCCGAGGCGATGAGGCTCTTGGTGGGGATGCAGCCCCAATTCAAACAAACGCCCCCCACCTGATCCCGCTCGATGACACACACGCTCCCGCCCAATTGGGCGCCCCGGATCGCCGCCAACCCGCCGGCCCCCCTCCCAGAACCGCCACGTCGAAATCCGCCATGAATCCGATCCCTTTCCCAAAATCCACATGCGAGCTGGAACAAAAGGAGTTCCTTTCGATTCCCAGCGTCCGACATGACGCTTATTATGAACGCCGTCCCCGCCGCGGGTCCACCCCGCCGTCTCGATTAACCGACCGCCCCGTCCCATTTCAGGATTCGGATCAGGCTTTTGCGGATCGCAATCCGCGATTTCGGGTTTTCTCCACTTGCCCACCCTTCCCGCCGCGGGTGTGGTAAATTCATGGAGACGGCGCGAGGCTTCTTCCTCTCATTGCGTGAATCGACGCGGACGGATTGACCATTGTCAGATCGAGTCTTGATCACAGGGGCGACGGGTTTTGCCGGCAGGTGGCTGGCGGACCACCTGCTGGCGGAAGGCCGGGAGGTGGTCGGAACGATTTACGGAGGAACGCCTTCCGAGGATTTTCCTTCCGACCGGATTCCCCTGCACCCCTGCGACCTGGGGGACATGGACGCTATCCGGGCAGTGGTCTCGGAGATCGACCCCCAGGAGATCTACCATGTGGCGGCGCAGGCCGTCGTAGCAATCGGGTGGCAAGACCCCTGGATGACCTTTCGCGTGAACGCGATGGGAACGGTCAACCTTCTCGAGGCCTGCCGCTGTCATGGGAAAAAATCCCGGATTCTGCTCGTCAGCTCGGCCAGCGTCTACGGCCTCCCGCCGGTGGACGGAAAGTTGATGGAAGACATGCCTTTGAGGCCCAATGATCCATACGGCGTCAGCAAGGTCTCGGCCGACCAGGCGGCGGTTCTCTATCATCAGGCGTACGGGATAAACGTCCTGCGGGCCCGGGCGTTCAATCACATCGGCCCGGGTCCCGCCGACAAGCACGCGGTCGGCAACTTCGCCCGGCAGATTACTGAAATGGAGCCGGCGGGCGGCGGCGACATCAGCGTGGGCAACCTCACCGCCCGTCGAAATTTCACCGACGTCCGGGACGTGGTCCGGGCGTACGCCCTCCTGATGGAACGGGGAGAACCCGGCGAGGCCTATAACGTCTGCGGCGATACGGTTCTGTCCATCGAGCAGATACTCGACCGTCTGATTGCTCTCAGTCCTTTCGAGTTCAGGAAGGTCCAGGATCCGGAGAGAATGAGGCCCGTCGACACGCCCTTGAGCGACGGGGCCAATATAAAACTGAAGCAGGCCACGGGTTGGAAGCCCAGGATATCCTTTGATCAATCGCTTTCGGACCTTCTGGAGTACTGGCGGAAGAGAGAGCGGGACAGCCCTCCGACAACGTCCGCCGGAAAACGGCCGGGCGCTTGACAGCCTTCCGGGCGCAACCCTAAATAATGAGAGCGCGGTGGGGGATTAGCTCAGCTGGGAGAGCGCGTGGTTCGCAATCACGAGGTCACCGGTTCGATCCCGGTATCCTCCACCAAATAAATTCTTTGAATTCAATAAGTTCCCGTAGCCGGGAAGTTCTTCTCAGCATCCACATCCTGCGAAGCTTCCAATAAGTTTCCAAGTTTCTGCACCGCAGCCGATTTGTGCGCCGGAGAAAGATGCGCGTACCGCATCGTCATTCGGATATCGGCGTGGCCTAAAATGTCCTGAACCGTCCGAATATCAATCCCGCACATCACGAGATAGCTTGCCGCAGTGTGCCGCAGTGTGTGGAAGGTAACATCCTTGATCTGCGCCCCCCTCAGGGCCTTGTGCCAAGAACGCTTAATCACCTTCAACGGTTCGCCGGTCTTCCCCGGAAAGACGTATTCGCTGCCCAAGAGACGCGGGATGCGCGAAAACTCATCTCTCAGTTGATCGCTCATCGGGATTTCCCTACCCTTGCCACTCTTTGATTTCAGGATGTGAATCATCCCGGCCCCAAGGTCCAGATCCTCCCACCTGAGGTTGAGGATCTCTCCAAGCCGCATGGTCGTATTCAACGCCATTACGATGATGGGACGAAGATATTGGACATCGGAGCGGGCCGCAGCCTCCATGAGCCGGCCGATCTCTTCTTGGGACAAGAACCGTGCCCGCCGGTTGTCCTCAAGC
>JASLXW010000303.1:3400-5333 GCA_030740135.1 Nitrospinota bacterium | reverse complement strand
GTGACATCTTCGATGGGAACGTCCATCGTCCGGGCCAGGTGCTGGAGGAAAAGAACGGCGCACGCCGCCAGGGGGGCGATCATCGCCTCCACCGGGTTCACCTCTTCGTTGGGTCCATCATCAAGGGCGGCGCATCCAGCCTGTACCGGCGCCCCCTGACCTCGCAGACCCCCCGGCCCGGCCCGACCAGTTTCGACGCCGCACGGACCGTCGCCATCTTTCCTTCCGTCATCGCCAACCCCCGTTCGAGATTTTCTCAGTCCGGGTTCCTCTCCCGATTGGCGACCTGTCCCGCGCCCTCCGACCGGGACGAAACCAGCGCATCCAACGCCTCCAGCGCACGCGTGAAGCACGCCATGGGCGGGTGGGCAATCCCCGCCCCCACTTGGCCCCTGCCGGCGCTGCGGTGGGCAATGCCGGTGTTGATCACGGGCCGGATGCCCGATTTCACCACCTTCCGCACGTCGATCCCCGTGGGGGTTCCCGCGAAATCCAGGGCGGGAAGGGGAAAGGCGGGGTTGCGCCCGATGGTGATCTCCCCCATCTCCCGCGTGTAGCGCAAGGCGTCCGTCACCTCCCCGGCGCCGACGAACCCCACGACCGCCGGCGCCGCCGCCATCGCGAACCCGCCGATTCCCCAAGTTTCGAGAATGGCGCTGTCCCCGATGTCCGGGTTGGCGTCCACTGGGCCGAAGCCGGGGAAATAAAGGCCCCGCGGCATCTCCACCGGCGCGGTGACCCAACGCTTCCCCAGGCCCGAGACCCGGATGCCGAAATCGCTCCCGTTGCGGCTCATACAGGTGACGAGGGTCGAGCCCGCCACATCCCCGGCCGGGTCCAGGCCGGCCTTGGCCGCGGCCATGGCGAGGTTCAGGAAGAACTGGTCGTTGCCGGTGAGGAATTCGACGGCCCGGACCCGCGCGGACCGGCGGACGGACAGGCCGGCCAACCTCGGGAAGATCTCGCGCGCGAACAGGGCGGTGGCCGCCACGTTGCGCTGGTGCATCTCATCGCCCATGGCCAGGGCGCGGGCCACGAGGGGGGAGAGCGGAATCGGCCCCCCGGCCCGCAGGGCCCCTTGAAGGAGGGGCGCGAACCCGCTCTCCAGCCACTTCAGGCGTGCAATCACACTCCGGTCGTTCGCACCGAAGCGCATCACGTTGCCCAGCCCCTCGTTGATCGTGCAGTAGGCGCGGTTTCCGAACGCCCCGTTCTCCACCACGAAGACCGGCATGGACCGGGTGATGATCCCTGTCATGGGTCCGACGGCGCCGAAGTGATGGTTGGGATGAAACGTGAGCCTTCCGGCCTCGGCCAGCCGCCGGGCCTCGCGCCGGTTTTTCGTCCAGCCCTCATAGACGCAGGCCCCCAATACGGCCCCCTGAAGCGGGCCGCACATGGCCTGCCAATCCAGGGGCGGCCCCGCGTGGAGGACGACGCGCGGCTCCAGCCCCGGGATCGCCTCACAGGCCGGGACCACGTCGATCAGAACGGGGTTCGCCGCCAATACGCGCTTCAGGGACTCTCGGTTGGCCTGATCCACCCCTGAGTCCTGCATATGCGCACGCCCTTGGCTCGCAGATGGGCGGATCCGAGGAACCGGCGGAATATGGTTGACCGGGCGATTCGCCCTTTCCCGGCCGCCGACGGCTTCCCCCGGCGTTCGATTATGTCTCGTAGACCTGCACCTGGAGAGGCTTTCCCGTCGAGGGGCAGGCGCTGAGTCCGCACAGGGCGTCCATCTTGGCTTCGAGAACGAGATAGTCGCCCGGCTTGCTCCGGCCGTCCTCGATGCCCAGTTCCCTCGTCCCCGAACCAATCTCCACGGTTTGAAAGAGATTCAGGGGATCGGGGATCTCTTCCGGGGCGATTGACCACTCCTTCAGGACGCCTTGCAGGATTTCATAGCAGCCGAAAGCCGGAGGCCCGAGTG
>JASLXW010000303.1:0-3390 GCA_030740135.1 Nitrospinota bacterium | reverse complement strand
TGGGCCCCCGACGGTGGACCGCTTATCTCCATGATAGTTGCCGACCTTCATGTTCCGGAAGACCCACGCGCTACACATCCCGTATTCGAGGTCGTGAATGCCGTAGGTGTCCTCCACGATGGTGAGCAGGATGTTGTTGTCCCGGGTGTACAGATGATCCCCGGTGGAGATCAACAGCTTCCCCTGGTTGCCTTTGGTCCGGGCCTGGCTGAAGCGCTCTTTCAGGTTGTCGGCGTTGAAAGTGACCAAATCGCCGATTGCGCCCCCTTCAACATCGGTGACCTTCATCCGGCGGCCCTTCTTCACGACCCATGCGCCGCCTTTGCGGGCGGGAATAAAGCCGTCGTGAATCACCTTCATCCAGTCTCTCCATTTCTCCGCCCCCTTGGATTTCAAATGGTTCGATCGGACGAAGTGCGAGCTTCGGCCTCCGCGAAGCCCCATTGCGGCGGCGACGGCGAATTACCCCTCGTCGACCTGCACGTGAAACGGCCTGCCGGTCGACGGACAGGCGCTCAGGCCGCACAGCGTATCCATCTTGGCTTCGAAGACGATATGGTCGCCGGGCTTGCTCCGGCCGTCCTCGATGCCCAGCGTCCCCTCCTCCAGATTGAACCACATGGTCTGGAAGAGGTTCAGCGGGTCCGGGATGTCTTCGGGCGCGATGGGGTAGTCCTTCAGGGCCTCCTGGAGCACCTCGTAACAACCGAAGGGCGGCACGCCCATGGGGCCTCCGACCGTGAAGCGATCGGTGAATCCATGGTACGCCCCATCGGCCTTGGTCTGGTGGAACTGTTCGAAGATCCACGCGCTGCACATCCCGTACTGGAGGTCATGGATCCCGTAGGTGTCCTCGACGATGGTCAGCAGGACGTTGTTGTCGCGGGTGTAGAGATGGTCTCCCGTTGTGACGAGGAACTTGCCGTTGTCCGCCTTCGTCCGACCCTGATCGAAGCGCTCCTTCAGGTTGTTCGCGTTGAAGGTGACGAAATCGCCGATGGCGCCGCCTTCCACGTCGACCAACTTGATGTACTGGCCCTTCTTGACCACCCACGCGCCGCCTTTGCGCCCGGGAACCAAATCGTCATGGATCATGCTCATGCCCTGTCTCCTTGCGGTTTCGAGTGGCTGGGTTATACGAAATACGATCCACCGCTGACGGGAAGCGTTATACCGGTGATAAATTCGCTTTCTGAAGAGGCCAGGAACAGGACGGTCCCGACGGCGTCCTCCGGGTCCATGTGCCGTTTGAACACGCGCGACTCGAGGACCGCTTTCGAATAAGGGGGCGGATTGTCCTTGTCGGGCCCGAGGGGAATCCAGTCCGGGGCCACGGCGTTGACGTTGACGCCCAGCGGGCCCAGCTCCTTTGAAAGCGACCGCGTCATGGCGATCACGGCCCCTTTGGAGGAGACGTAGGCCAGCATCCCCGGGTGTCCCTTGTAGAAACTGTCCGAGGCGATGTTGACGATCTTGCCGCGCCCCGCTTTCTCGAACGCCGGGACCACGGCCCTCGTGCACAACATGGTTCCCCGGACGTTGACCTTGTACACCTCGTCCCAGTCCTCCAGCTTGATGTCCATCAAGGGCCAGCGCGCGGTCCGGCCGGGGCGGGCGGCGTTATTGACCAGGACGTCGATCCGACCGAACCGCTCCAGGGCCGATTCGGCCATCGCGAGGGTCGACTCCTCCCGCCGGATGTCCGTCTCGACATAAACGCACGCGCCGCCCTCGAACTCGTCGAGAAAATTCCCGGGCTCGGCCACGTCGGCGATGACGACCTTCGCCCCTTCGGCGTTGAAGGCCCTCACGTAGGCCCGGCCGATCCCCAGGGAGCCGCCCGTGACGATCACAACCTGGTCCTGAAAACGCATTCTCCCCTCACCCTTCGCCATGGTTCCCCGATCGATTGAGATGGAAGCCGCCCTACTTTAACACAACCGGAATGGATGGAACGGGGGGGAGAAGGGGGAGGAAGGGGTCACGCCCCAGCTTCTTCAAGCCATGGACATTTGCGCCGCAAAAACGGTTTAAGGTATCCCGCCTAGCCGGGCATGAGGCGGTAGGTCATCTCGAACAGCGGGGCGTCCAGGAGCGCCCGAACAAGACAAATTCGGAATAAGGTGCCGCATCCCCCCCCCCCCCCCCCCGCATGTGACAGAATCCAGGTCCTAGGTTACAATCGAATGGACCTGTGAATCAATCGCGGCGGGGTCCAGGCCGCCCAACTGGAGGAAATCGCGTTGACTGCCCTTCCCGAAACGATGAAAGCCGCCGTCACGCACGACGCGGACGACATACGGGTGGAGGAGGTCCCCCTGCCCGATTATGAGCCCGACGACGTTCTGGTCCGGGTGGAGATGTGCGGAATCTGCGGGACGGACCTGCACATCCTGTCCGGGCACATGCGTCCCCTCTGGCCTCCCCACTACCCCTTCATCCAGGGACACGAATGGTGCGGGACCGTGGCGGCGCTCGGCCGCAACGTCAAGCGGGACCTGAAGGTGGGTGATCGGGTGATTGCGGAGCCCACCATCGGCTGCGGGCAGTGCACCCGGTGCATCCGCGGCGACTATCATCTCTGTGAGGCCGCGGGAAAGGACATCGAGGGCGGTTACCGTTTGCTGGGCCACAGCTTCAACGGGGCCTTCAGTGAATACGGCGTGGCACCGCCGAACAACCTTCACCCGATCCCCGACTCCATGAGCTGGCAGGAAGGGGTCATCGTGAACCAGGTGGTCGTCGCCATGCACGCCCTGGACCGCGGCGGCCGGGTGGAGCCCGCCGGCAAGGTCGCCATCACCGGCCCCGGGCTGTTGGGCCTTTGCGTCCTGCAGGTGGCCAGGCACTACGGCGCGTCGAGGACCTACATCACCGGGCGCGGCCCCCGCCTGGAGGTCGCCAAGGAGCTCGGGGCCGATTTCGCCATCGACATCACCCGGGAAGACCCGGTCCGGATCGTCATGGACGACACGGGAGGAGTGGGGGCGGACCTTGTCGTCGAGTGCTCCGGATCGCCGGAGGCCATCCTCCAAGCCATCGGGATGGTCAAGCGCGGCGGACGCGTCGTCCTGGAAGGCATTACGGGAGGCAAGGAAATTCCCGTCAACACGGACCGCCTCATCCTGGACGAGATCAGCCTTCTGGGCGCACGGGGCTCGCCCAATTGCTACCCCCCCTCCATCCAGCTCATCGCCGACGGGGCCGTGAACGCCCGGCGGATGCTGACGCACGAGTTCCCGCTGGAAGAGATCGGCCGGGCCATGGAGATGTTCAAAAAGCGCGAGGGAAATCCGCTGCGCGTGGCCGTCAAGCCTTAACGGTCATTTCGCCGCCGGGGGGGGGGGGACGCGATTCGCGCCTCCTCGTTCAATCATCCGGCGGCGGGGG
>JASLXW010000302.1 GCA_030740135.1 Nitrospinota bacterium | reverse complement strand
CGCGAGTGGGAGCAGATCTATAATCATATTCGACCTCACCAGAACCTGGACTACCTGACGCCCGACCAGGCCCTGGAAACATTCAAAAAAACGGCCCCCGTGTCTCATATGTCTTGAACCCATACATTCAGCTTGACTGAGCTTGGTAAACTGAATTAAATTCGAGTGCGGGCCGAGGTTGAAGCGTCGATGCTTTTCCCAGCGAAACCCGAGGGCCTCCACAAGGGAGGTTCCGGTCATCATACCATTCCGCGTCCTCAATTCCGGAACCCGAGGACCTCTGTCGAAAGGTTCCAGCCATCAATACCGAAGGCGTCGTCAAAATCTATTCCCGGTATTCGTCTTTCTACGACCTGCTGTTCAAGAATATATTCTCTGAAGGGCGGGAAGTCGCCATCGAGCTTCTCTCCATACGTCCGGACGAACGGGTCTTGGACGTGGGCGCGGGCACGGGGCTTTCATTGCCGCTCTTTCCGACTTGGTGCCAAGTGGTGGCCATGGACCTTTCCGAGAAGATGCTGGCCCAGGCCGCCAAGAAGATCCAAAAATTCGGATTGAGCAACGTGGACATCGTGGCGCAGGATGCGAGCGCCATGAGCTTCCCCGCCGACAGCTTCGATTGCGTCTCGGCCGCCTATGTGGCCAGCGTGGTCCCGGACCCCAACCAGTTCGTCCAGGAGATCAAGCGCGTCTGCCGACCCGGGGGCCGGATTGTCTTCCTCAATCACTTCAAGAGCCAAAATCCGTTTTTGGCCCGTCTGGAAGAGCTATCCAACGGCCTGTGGAACAAAATGGGCTGGAACTCCAACCTGGACCTCTGGACCTTGATGGAAGAGAACGACCTCAGGATTCAAAACGTGGAGCGGGTCAACCTCTTCGGGTACTGGAAAAGCGTCCTCTGCATCAACGAAAAGTAGCCGCTCCCTCCCCGGCGGGAGATCCACCCGCAACCGGCCGCACGCCCGCCTCCTGAGGTCGGGCCATGCCCGCACGCCGCCTCCTCATCGATTGCGACCCCGGCGTAGATGACGCCTTGGCGTTGATCCTGGCCTTCGCCGGCGCCGACGTCCGGGCGCCGGCCGTGACCACCGTGGCCGGAAACGCTCCCGTCCACATCTCCACCCGGAACGCCCTGCGGGTCCTGGCGATCGCGTGTCCGCAGGACGCGCCTCCGGTCCATCAAGGGGCCGCCGGACCCCTCAGCGGGATCGAGCGGGATCGCGCCCTTCACGTCCACGGAGAGGATGGGCTGGGCAACCTGGATCCCCGCCGTTACCCCGACCCTTCCGCCGGCCCGATCCCTCCGCCGGCGCCCGAGGCCATCCTCCATTGGGCGCGCCGACTCCCGGACGAGATCACGCTGGTGGCCACCGGGCCCCTGACGAATGTCGCGGCCGCCGTCCGGTCGGACCCGGAGGGGATGCGGAAGCTGCGGGGGATCGTCATCATGGGCGGCGCCGTTCGGGTTCCCGGAAACGTCACGCCCCACGCCGAGTTCAACATCTGGTCGGACCCGGAGGCGCTGGAGGTCCTGCTCGCCGAAGGCATTCCGATGGTGCTCGTTCCCCTGGACGTGACGCACCAGGTGGTTTTGACGAGGCGCCACCTGGACCGCCTGGCAGGGGGCGATCCCCGCACCCGTCTCATCCACGACTGCACCCGCGGGTACCTGGAGCTCCACCAGGCGTCCCGGGGTCTCGACGGTTGTTTCCTTCACGACCCTTTGGCCTTGGGGGTTGCGCTGGACCCGTCCTTTGTCCAAATGGAAGAGCTTGAGCTTCAGGTGGTCACCGGGGACGCCGAAGACCGGGGGGAAACGCTGGAGGCCGCTCCCGGCCGATCCGGACGTCCCGGCGGCCGGGTCCGCGTGTGCACCGCCGTGGACGCGGAGCGGTTTATCGAATTCTTCCTCTTCCGGGTCGGGGGCTGAAGGCGCACATCGGGATCGGCGGAATGCATTCCCTACGCATCAACCCGTCTCCGGAAATCGTCGTTGTCGGGAGCGCCAACGAAGACCTGGTCGTCCGCGCCGCCCGATTGCCGCGGCCGGGTGAAACCGTTCTGGGGGGCGGCCTGCGGGAATTCTTCGGCGGCAAAGGGGCCAATCAGGCCGTCGCCGCGCACCGGGTCGGCGGCGGGTTGGGCGTGGCGTTTGTGGGAAAGCTGGGGTCGGACGGCCGGGGAGACAAGTACGCCGACTATCTCGAAGACGAAGGTCTGGATGTGTCGATGCTGCGGCGTGCGAAAGATTCGCCGACCGGCGTCGCGTTGATTGTGGTCGGCCCGGACGGCGAGAACCTCATCACCGTCGCCCCCGGAGCGAACGCGCACCTTTCGCCCGCGGACATCGAAAAGGCGGAGGATGCGATCCGGGGCGCGCGCGTCGTCCTGGCCCAGCTCGAAGTTCCGCTGGAAACCGTCGAGGCCGCTTTTCGGATCGCCGCGCGGGCGGGCGTCCGGACGCTGTTGAACCCCGCCCCCGCCCCCGAGGGGGAGCTTCCCAAGGGCCTGCTCGCCTGGACGGACGTGATCATCCCCAACCGGAGCGAAGCCGAGGCGCTTACGGGGGTTGCGATCCATTCGGTCGAGGCCGCCGGGGCCGCCTGCGCCGCCCTTCGGGATGCGGGCGCGGGAAGCGTCGTGACGACGTTGGGGGGAGAGGGGGCCGTGTTCTCCGGTCCGGAGGGCGGCGGCCATCTCCGTCCGCCCGGGGTCGACGCCGCCGACGCAACGGGTGCGGGCGACGCGTTCTGCGGGGCCCTGGCCGCGCGTTTGGCCGGAGGACGGGCTTTGTCCGACGCGGTCCGGTTCGCGTGCGCGGCCGGGGCGCTTGCCTGCACCGTCCGGGGCGCGCAACCTTCTCTTCCGGCCGGGGACCGGATCGAGTCCCTCGCGGCGGAAATGGGGTGAGCGGACCGGGGTGATTCGGCCCCGGCGTTACCGTGAAAACCCGCCGGCCTTGCGGGGCTCGGGGCCAGATGCTACGATTTCAACCGTTTGACCAATGCGCGAGCCACCGCGCCTTTGGGGGGAGCGGACCGGCCGGCAGAACAGCGAATCGGGGGAGTTCCATCCTTGTCGGCTGAGAACGGCAACCGCCACCTTCTGCAAATCAGCGGACTCAAGACCCATTTTTTCACGTCCGACGGCGTGGCCAAGGCGGTCGACGGCGTGAGCCTGACCCTCGACGAAGGGGAAACGCTCTGCGTCGTCGGAGAGTCCGGCTGCGGAAAGACGGTCACGGCGCTTTCCATCCTCCGGCTCATCCCCGATCCGCCCGGAAAGATCGTCGCGGGGGAGATCCGTTTCCGTGGAAGGGACCTCCTCACCCTTCCGGAGAAGGAGATCCGCGGTGTCCGAGGCAACGAGATCTCGATGATCTTCCAGGAGCCCATGACCTCGCTGAACCCGGTTTTCAGCGTGGGGTATCAGATCGTCGAGGCGATCTCCCTCCACCAGGGGTTGGGCAAGCGCGCGGCCTGGGGCCAGACGGTCGAGATGCTGGACAAGGTGGGGATTCCCGATCCGGCGCAGCGCGCGATCGACTACCCCCACCAGCTCTCGGGCGGCATGCGCCAGCGGGCCATGATCGCCATGGCGCTGTCGTGCAACCCGAAGATTCTCATCGCCGACGAGCCGACCACCGCCCTGGACGTCACCATCCAGGCCCAGATCCTCGAACTGATGAACCGGCTCCAGGAGGATTTCGGGACGGCCACCATCATGATCACCCATGACCTGGGCGTCGTGGCCGAGGTCGCCAAACGGGTCGCGGTGATGTACGCCGGGGTGGTTGTCGAGGAGGGGAGCGTGGAGCAGATCTTCACCGCGCCCAGGCACCCCTACACGCAGGGCCTCTTGGAATCCATCCCCCGCCTCGATTCGGAACGGGGGGGCCGGCTCCAGGAGATCCCCGGGGTCGTTCCCAGCCTGTATCGCGCCCCCGTCGGATGCAAGTTCGGCCCGAGGTGTTCGCACCTCGCCGATCGCTGCCATGAGAAGGAGCCGACCCTCTTCCCGATTTCCGACGGCCATACGGCGCGCTGCTGGCTGGAAGACCCGGCGGACCCGATCCCCCGGAAGATCGCCTGAGAGGTTTTTCCCCGATGCCGAACGACGCCCCCAAAGACGATGTCCTGCTCGATGTCCAGGACCTGAAGAAGCACTTCCCGATCCGGGGCGGAATTTTCGGAAAGACCACGGCGCACGTCAAAGCGGTGGACGGGGTGAGCTTCACCCTCCGGAAGGGCGAGACCCTGGGCCTCGTCGGAGAGAGCGGCTCGGGCAAGTCCACCACGGGGCGCGCCATCCTGCGGCTCATCGAGCCGTCCGGGGGCCGGGTCCGGTTCGACGGCCGGGACGTCCTCGCCCTGGGCAAGGAAGAGTTCCGCGCCATCCGCCGCCGGATGCAAATCATCTTTCAGGACCCCTACGCCTCCCTGAACCCCCGCATGACGGTGGGAAGCATCGTGGGCGAGCCGTTCGCCATTCACAAGATCGCCTCCGGCGAGGACCGGGCGCACCGGGTGGAGGCCCTGCTCATGCGGGTCGGGCTTTCCGCGGACCATATGCGCCGCTACCCCCACGAGTTCAGCGGGGGCCAGCGGCAGCGGATCGGCGTCGCCCGCGCCCTGGCGCTCAACCCGGAGTTCATCATCGGCGATGAGCCGGTCTCGGCGCTCGACGTGTCGGTCCAGGCGCAGGTGATCAACCTTCTCGAAGACCTTCAGAAAGAATTCGGCCTCAGCTATCTCATCATCGCCCACGATCTGAGCGTCGTCCGGCACATCAGCCACCGCATCGCGGTGATGTACCTGGGGAAGATCGTCGAGATTACCGACAACGAGGCGCTCTACGGCGATCCGCAGCACCCGTACACAGAGGCCCTCCTGTCGGCGGTGCCCGTCCCGGACCCGAGGCGGAAGCAGGAGCGAATCGTCCTGAAGGGGGACATCCCCAGCCCCATCAATCCGCCGTCCGGATGCGTCTTCCACACCCGCTGCCCCATCGCCGAGGACCGCTGCAAGACGGAGCTCCCCGAGTTGCGCACCCTCCCCGACGGCCGGATGCTCTCCTGCCATTTGAGGGGCTGAAATCGTCGGGGGAATACTTTGAAAACGATTCCTCCGTAATCCTTCGCGAGAAAAATTCATTGGGCGAAATCGGGTGGCGGCTTTTCAAGCGCGCCCCCCGAGTGCGGCTGAGGGAAGTCCTCGGAGGCCTTTCCTCGTCTGACCTGGATTTCTCACCAACTGGTGGTTCCGCGCTTCGTTTTCCGAAGAACTCGCCATCGGCGGCTTTGTCTGGTTGAGCGCAGCGGATTCACGCAACGGTCGGTTTTTCGGGCGGGGACGGGGGAAA
>JASLXW010000301.1 GCA_030740135.1 Nitrospinota bacterium | reverse complement strand
CGAAGGCCACGACATCGTGATGTACGGCAAGCAGGTGGACGCCTTCATCGACATGTACGTCCGCTCGGATTCCCCGTACAAGAGCCCGGCCGATCTCAAAGGAAAGAAGATTGTCCATCCCGGGTGGGACACCGGCACCGCGCAGATGGCCACCGTTCTGCTCAAGGAGTGGTACGGGCTGGACATGAAGAAGGATTTCAGGGTGGTGACCGCCCCCTGGCCGGTGGGCCCTCGGCTCCTCGCCAAAGGGGACGTGGAGATGTCCTTGAACCTGATCCCCCTTTCGATGGATCTGTGGAGGAGCGGCAAGATCCGTCCGGTCCTGGCCACGTACGCTACCGAGTGGGCCAAGAGGCGGGGCACGAAGCATCACCTCGCCATCTCCAGCTTCACGGGCTGGGGGAAATGGGTGAGAGGGAATCAGCGGGTCGCCAGGGCGTGGCTCGGGGCGTATTCCGAGGGGATGAAGTACGCCCACGACAATCCCCTGCCCTGGGCGAGGAAGTACAGGGACTTTATCACGAAGAACGCCACGGACGCCCAGGTCGAATGGTTCGCGAAGTGGATGGGCAAGTACGGGTCAGTCTACAAGAACGCCCATATCGACCAGACGTACGTCGACGAAGAACTGGCCTTTTTGAAAATGGCCCTCAAGGCCGGTTTCGTGAAGCCCGCAGGACTGAACAGGAAAATGTGGATGATTCTCAAACCGCTGGAGTAGTTGAGGATTGAAGTCGGCCTCGCCGAAGCCGGGCGGCCTCAATCAGCGGGGTGACATTCCGCGCTTTGCAAGGCCCGGGGAAGTTCTCCTCCCCGGGCCGTGTATTTTGTGAGTCGGCCATGGTTATTCAGACGAATCGCTCCCGGCGCCGGATCGCGCGGCCTGCCGGTTCCGCACCGAATTCGGCCGACCGGGTCGTGCGGAACTGCCGGCTCGTCAATGTTTTGACTCGGGAGATCCACCCGGCGGACATCGAGATTTCCGGATCGCGCATCCGGAGGATCGTCGGCCCGAATGAGGGCCGCGGGCGAAAGGCCCTGGATGCCGCGGGGGCCTTCGCCGTTCCCGGCCTGATGGACGCGCACCTTCACACCGAGGCGACCCTCCTCACGTTGGGGCGTTTCGCCGAGGCCGTTCTGCCCGGCGGGACCACCTCTTTCTTCATCAATCCCCACGAAATCGCCAACGTCCTGGGCCTGAGAGGCATCCAGTGGATGCTCCGCGACGCGGCGGGACTCCCCATCCGGATCTTCCTGATCGCGCCCTGCAAGGTGCCCACGGCGCCGGGGCTGGAAACCTCCGGGGCCGAGTTCAAACGGCTGCAAGTGCGGGAGATGGCCGAATGGCCGGGCGTTGTCGCCTTCGGCGAATTCAACGGGGACCGGCTCCTGGCCGGCGACCCGCGGCAGCGGGAGATCCTCCAGTGGGTGCGGCCGGACGGGAAGATCCTCGCCGGACACGCGCCCGGCGTGTTGGGGGAGGACGTGGGACGGCTCTGGGAAATGGGCATCCGGGACGACCATGAGAGCACGACGTTCGAGGAGGTCCGCGACCGTCTGCGCCAGGGCATGACGGTCTTTCTCCGCGAAGGCTCGACCGAGCGCAGCATCGGGGAAATCCTGCCTGAAATTCTGAAGGAGGGTCTCTCCACCGACCGTCTCTGCTTCTGCACGGACGACAAGCATCCGGACGACCTGCTCGCCGAGGGAGACGTCGACCATCACGTCCGCGAGGCCATCCGCCTGGGGATGGACCCCATCGACGCCTTGCGATGCGCCACCTGGAATTGCGCGCTTCATTACGGCCTCGAACGGGACCTGGGCGCCCTGACCCCCGGACGCCTGGCCGACATCGTCCTGGTGGGGAGCCTGAGGCGGTTCGATGTGCGGGCGGTTCTGGTCGATGGACAACCGGTCTTCCGGGACGGACGCCCAGTTCGCCGCCCCCGGGAGAAGGAGGCCCCGCTTTGGGCGCGGCGGACCGTGAAGCTCCCGGATCGAATCGAGCCGGAGACCCTCGTCATCAAGGCCCCCATCACGCATGGGAAGCTGAAGGCCCGGGTCATCGAGGTTCACCCGAGCCTCCCCACAACCCGCATGAGGGTGCTCGACGCGCCGGTCCTCGGAGGGGAGGTCCTCTCGAACGTGAGCCGGGATGTGTTGAAGATCGTGTGCGTGGATCGCCACAGCGGGCTGGGGAAGGCGGGGGCCGCGCTGGTCAAGGGGTTCGGCCTGCGGGAAGGGGCCTTGGGCTCCTCGGTTGCGCACGACCACCACAATCTGGTCGTCGTGGGGGCTTCGGACGATGAGATTCTGACGGCGTTGCGTCACCTTCGGCGGATGCGGGGCGGCCTGGTGGCCGTGAGAGGGAAAAAGGCCCTGGCGCGGCTGCCCCTGCCCGTCGCGGGCCTCCTGTCCGAGCGTCCGGTCCGTGAGGTGGTGAAGGGTCTGCGCGATCTCAAGGTCTCCGCCCGGGCCTTGGGCTGCCCGCTTCCCAATCCTTTCATGACGTTGTCGTTCGTCTCCCTCCCGACGATTCCGGAATGCGGGCTGACCGATCACGGCCTGGTGGACGCGCGCGCCCACGAAATCGTTCCCGTTCCGGTGTAGCGTCCCTCTTCCCACCTTCCACGCTGGATGAATTGCCTTTGGTTCCTCGGGAAAGCCTGTCCGGATCGGCTGTTCAGGATGCTGAATGCGCATGAATTCTCTTTTCACCGCTCAAATTTTCGCGGTCCTTTCCGCACTCGCTTTTTCCACCGGGAGTTTGTTCAGCCGGTACGGCTTGCGCACCTCGACGCCCCTGACGAGCACGCTGATCCTGGGATTGGTCACGCTGGGGATTTACGGTCCCATCGCCCTGGCCGCGTCGCCCTTATCGGAGTACGAGCTGAGAGGCCTGCTGATTCTTGCGGCCGCGGGCGCCTCATCGCCGGGGCTGGCCAGGACACTGCTTCACATGAGCATCCGAAGGGTCGGCCTGGCCCGGTCGGTGACGATCATCAACGTCGCTCCCCTGGTGACGGTCGTCTTGGCGGTCGCCGCCCTCGGCGAGAGGCCCTCTCCCGGGGTGTACCTCGGGACGTTCGTCCTCGTGACCGGTGTTATGCTGTTGACGGAGGAGCAGCGCACCGCTTCCAAATCCGACGGCTCCGGGAAGACCCTCTGGTATTACTTTCTCTATGCGCTGCTGGCGGGTCTGGCGCTCGGGGTCGCCATGGTCATTCGGAAATTTGGAATCGCCATCGTCCCCAGTCTCAGCACGGGGCTCTCGATGGCGGCGATCGGGGCCATCCTCGTTCTTTTTCTCTGGCATCCCTTCCTTCCGCGGGAAGACCGGTTCAAGTTCAGCCGGCAGGGGGTCGGGTGTTTTCTGGTGAGCGCGCTTTTTACGAGCTCGGCCCATCTTTTCTTCTTCGCCGCTCTTCAAAGGGGTCCGGTCACCATGGTGGCCCCGCTGTCATCCATCGTGCCCCTGTTCACCCTGGGCTACTCTTGGCTGTTGTTGCGGGAGGTAGAGAGGCTGAGCTTCCGCTTGGCGGCCGGGGCGTTTCTCATCTGCGCCGGCGCGGCCTTGATTTCGATGTCCCGGGGCTGAGCGCGCGGGGATGCGGGAGGACGCCCTTTCAGGAGGTCTCGGCGCAGCCGGGAAACCGGGTCTCTTTGCAAAGGGGAGGTCAGGCCCGTAAATATTGCGCCGCCGAGTCTGCCCGGAACGGGTGACGCTGTAACCCTTTTTCCCATGGGGCATGTGGATTTCTGAGCTGGCATTGGCCCAATTCCTCGCCGTCCTCACCGCTTTCGGGTTTGCCTCGGGAGACACGTCCGCCCGTTTCGCGCTGCGCACGTCTACACCCATCACGGCGACCTTGACCGTTTCGTGCGTCACCCTGGTGATGTACGGGCCATTCGCCTTGACCTCTGCTTCCCTGAGCAGTCTCAGCCTTTCGGGCGCGGCCGTTTTCTTGGCGGCGGGCGTTTCCGCGCCGGGCCTGGCCCGAACCTTCCTTTACATGAGCTTCAACCGCATCGGGATGTCCCGCTCGACGGCCTTTATCTCCATTTCGCCCCTGGTCACGGTTTTTTTGGCGATCGTGGCCCTGGGCGAGCGGCCCACGCCCTTGGTTTACCTGGGGACGCTCCTGATTGTCGGGGGCGTGCTGATCTTGACGGTCGAACAAAAGTCCGCCGGCGAGCGTGAAGGGCGCGGGAAGACCGTTTGGTATTTTTTCGTCTACGCCATGCTGGCGATGCTCACGCTCGGGATCGCCTCTTTTCTCCGGAAGGTGGGGGTCGCCCTCATCCCCAGCCTCAGCGTGGGGTTGTGTCTGTCGGCCGTCGGCACGCTGGCCGTGACCGTCTTCTGGAATTTCCTCCTGCCTTCGGGCGACCGCATCCGGTTCACCCGGCAGAGCGCTTTGCCCTTTCTGCTGAGCGGGATCTTCACGAGCCTCGCTCATCTCGCGTTTTTCTCCGCGCTTCAAAGGGCCTCCCTGTCCACCGTCGCGCCCCTGGTCTTCACGGTGCCCTTGTTCGCGCTGGGATTCTCCTGGCTGTTGTTTCGGGAGGTGGAGCGAATGAACGCCCGCCTTCTGGCGGGCGTCGTCCTTATCTGCGGCGGGGCCGTGTTGGTGACGATGGCGCGCGGGTGATCCGCCGGGCGACCGACCGACCCGGACGCCGACAATCCGACACGCCGGTGCATGGCCATGGATGACCTGATCGCCGCCCAGCTTTTCTCACTGCTCGCCGCCGTTGTGTACGCCATCTCGAACATCAACATGAATTATGGGTTGCGCACCGCGACGCCCTTCACGAGCACGCTGGTCCTGGCGTTGTTCACATTGGGGGTGTATGGGCCGATCGCCTGGGCCACCACCTCATTCGGGGAAATCCGGGTGGCGGGGGTTTGGATCTTTCTCATCGCGGGCGTCGCCTCGCCGGGGCTGGGCAGGACCCTGCTCACGATGAGCGTTCGGGGAATCGGCCTCTCCCGATCGGTGACCATCACAAACGGCGCGCCCCTGTTTTCGGTCCTCATCGCCGTCGCGGCCCTCGGGGAGAGGCCTACGGCGCTGGTGTATCTTGGAACGATGCTGATCGTCGGCGGGGTGTCCATGTTGTCTTACAATCCGCGATCCGCCGCCCGGGGCGAAGCCGGCCGGAAATCGGCATGGTCCTACTTCCTCATGGCCGTTCTGTCCTCCGTGTTGTTGGGCGTCTCCTTCTCCCTGCGGAAGGCGGGGATTTCCATCCTGCCCAGTTTGAGTTTTGGCCTTTCCGCGACGGCCGTCGGCACCTTGACCGTTCTGGGGTTGTGGTGTCCGTTTCTCCCCCCGGAGGAGCGGCTCCGGGTCAACCGGCGGGATTTCGGGCACCTGCTCA
>JASLXW010000300.1:5099-5396 GCA_030740135.1 Nitrospinota bacterium | reverse complement strand
CGATCCGCGCAACTATCCAGGATAATTGGAGCGAATGGCATCCAGAAGTCGCGCATCTTAATGATTCTGCAGATTTCATGTATACAAGAGCTATCGCGGGGATCCGCAAGGATGCTGCGGTTTCCCAGCGCCCGTGCTCCCCATTCCATCCGTCCCGCAAACCGAGCAACGATATCCCCCGCAGCAAGTCGCTCGGCAACAAGTCGGTCGATATTCTTGGGCCGCTCGATGTTGTACTCCGCACCTTCGAGTTCATCCTCGATCGCTTCTTGAACACAGCCCTCGTCGAACTCGCCG
>JASLXW010000300.1:0-5089 GCA_030740135.1 Nitrospinota bacterium | reverse complement strand
GACGGGTACGCCCTGATTGGGACGCGTATCGCCACGCATCTGATGATACTTGTAGAGGCATGCCCCGAGAGAAAGCGATTCATCCCCCCCACTTGGCACCACATACAAACTCTTGAGATTTGGTATTTCCGATATGATCATGTTCGCTTTCACATTCATGAAAACCCCGCCGCCGCAGACTACATCCGCTAATCCGGTCTCTTGAATGCAATTCTTCACCCATTTCTCGAGAATTCGCTCAGTGAATATTTGCATAGCCCCGGCAATAATATCAAAACGAACATGCTCGAAGGCCTCCCGAAGATACTCGTAGCAATAATGTGTCGTTAGACTCGTCGTCTGCGACAAATCCAAGGAGCCGTCCTCGACCTTCAAGAGACTTTCTAAAACCTTCACAGCCCCAGTGCACCGTTCCGGGTCAACGTAAGCCGCAAGGCCCATCACCTTGTGTTCGTCTTCCCAGGGCTTCATTCCGAGCAAGTAGGTGACGCGCGAATAGATTTTTCCAAGCGAAGCATCCCTTTGGGTGGTGGAAATCCGCTCGATCTTGTCGCCTTCGCACACACTCACCGTCGCGGAGACCCCATCTCCCGAGCCGTCGCAAGTCAATCCCAAGACCGGCTTCCCGTCCACCGACGACGGGGCCATGTAATAGGCTGCAGCGAGATGTGCCAAATGGTGCTCTAAGAATTCCACGCAATCCGAACCAACACCCAAATGCGAGGTCACCGTCTCGATCCGTTCACGGGAGCGGTGGTCGAACACCACCTTCATGTATTCGGTGGGTTTCCGCATCTCTTCCTCCTGCTCCTTGCGGCCCACCCGATACCAATTTTCCACGCACCTCAGATATTCTTCTTTATGCATGAACAAGGACGCGATGATGACATCCGCAAGCTGGTCTGGATTCACCCCGCCGATGCGAAGAACCTCATCTATCGCATTGCGTGGGTAACCAACGTCATTCTTGCGCCGGGTGAGCCGCTCCTCCGAAATGGAAGCGATCACTTCCGCACCGCGGGTCAAGGTTGCACCACAATTGTGGCCGTCATGTATTCCTAAAATATACATTTCTCGATTCCCATAAGAATCCAACATCTCAGGACTGAATCCCGCTCAGCCCAAAGGATTCTCCCGGCGCCGCGATCTCAATTCCGTCTTTCATTACGGTCAACGGCATTGCCCAAATCTCTTGGAAATAAGCCACGGAGTTTTAGCGGCCTACCAAGAGTTCTACAACCGTTTCTCCTTGCCGAGAGTATTGGCGATCACAGCCGCCGCAGTGCACCTCGTTGGAGGTGAAATCCAGTTGGACGCCACATTGGCACACCCACCCGACCAACCGCCCGGGATTCCCAACAACCAACCCGAAATCCGGCACGTCCTTCGTAACCACTGCGCCCGCACCGATCAGGGCATATTTCCCGATTTCGTTACCGCAGAGGATAGTCGAATTGGCGCCCAAGGTTGCTCCTCTCTTTACCAAGGTCGGCTGAAACTCATCCCTCCTTGAGACCTCGCTTCGCGGATTGATGACGTTCGTAAAGACCATACTCGGCCCGCAAAATACGGCGTCCTCCAAATGAACACCTTCGTAGATAGAGACATTGTTCTGAATCTTCACATTGTTTCCCACAACAACATTTCTTCCCACAAAAACGTTTTGGCCCAGCACACAATCCCGGCCCATCTGAACACCTTCCATAATATGGCTATAGTGCCAAACCTTCGTCCCCTCTCCAATGGAGCTATTTGGATTCACGACGGAAGTCGGATGAACAAAAACGTCTTTCAATCGTCGCTGGCCTCGGATTCCAACCCGACCGGGACCCCACTCTGGTCCAATGAATTCTGACAGGCCTCTAAAACTTGAAGCACTTGAATTCCATTTTTGGCGTCCGTCCTCGGCCGCTTGCGCTCCCTTACACAATCCAGGAAGTGGACGCATTCTTCCCGGAGAGGCTCCGCGTTCGAATAAGCAACTTCCTCGCCTTCGGCCTTCACAGCGATGGGAAGGCGGTCGATCCATTCCACCCGGTGGGGATAGAGGGTCAAGCTCCCGCTCGGCGAATTGGCTTCAAAAAGCGCCATCTTCCGCTCCCCAACCACGACCAGGGAGTGATCCCGGACAGGGTGAAGCCAACTGACGAAGATGTGGGCCTTCACCCCGCTCTCGAACGTCAGCAGGGTCATTGTCACATCCGTAACGCCACTTTGGAGATAGTTCCCCCCGAAGCTGAGAACCTCCACGGGCGATTCGCCCAACAGTCTCAACAAGACGTGAACGTCATGAGGGGCGAAGCTCCAAAGGGCATTTTCCTCACGTCTGAAGCGGCCGAAACCCAGGCGGTTCGAATAGATGTAATAGATCTTTCCAAGCTCTCCGGTCCTGACCAGATCGACCAAGCGGCGGATGGCCGGATGATATTCGAGCAGGTGTCCAACCATCAAGATCCGGCCCCGACGCTCCGCCAACTCACAGAGCGCCCTTCCCTCCCCCACCGTGAGCGCCATCGGCTTCTCAACGAAAACGTCCCTTCCGGCCTCGAGGACCCTGCGCGCCAGCTCGGCGTGAGTGGCGGCCGGCGTCGCCACCATTGCCGCATCGATCCGCCTGTCCCGGAGCAGTTCGTCCATCGAACCCGCCACCTCGACGGATGGATAAGTGTCCTTCAACCACTCGATGGCGGCGGGAGAGACATCGTGAACGACCACGGGGACGTTCAGGTCCACCAAGTTCCGGACGATGTTCCGTCCCCAGTGGCCACAGCCGATCAGTCCAATCACGGGCGGCTTCAGGGACGCCGCGGCGCCCTCACTTTCCTCGATTTTCTTCTCCTGAAGATCTTCAGGCATAGGACGCAAACCTCACCTTTTCAGACATTCGGAACCCGCCGCGGGAACGGACAGCTCCGACGGTCCCCGGCGGTTTCTCCGCGCCCGGGCCCATCAGCCCGCGGGGACATCGGACTGGGCGAAGTGGGACAGGACCTTGTCCAGGGCGGCCAGGACATCCTCCTGGTCGGAATCGGTCATCAACGGAAACAGCGGCAGCGTCATCAGGCGCGGGAACAGCGACTCCGCAACAGGACAAAGGCCCTCCCCATAGTCGAAACCCCGGCGGTAATAAGGATGGAGATGAACCAGCGGATAGTGAAGCTGCACGCCGATATTCTCCGCCCGCATCGCCCGCATCACTTCGTCCCGGTCCACCCGGATCCGCTCCAGATTGAGGAGAACCACGAAAATGTGCCACGCATGGCGGACCTCCTCCAAAACGGTCGGCAATGTGACAAAGGGCGAGTGGGTCAGCCGCTCCCGATAGCGGTGAGCCAGGGCTTCCCTCTGTGTGAGCAGCTCCTCGGCCCTGCCCAACTGGCTCAAACCCAGGGCGCATTGAATGTCGGTAATCCGGTAATTGTAGCCAAGGTGTGAAATTGCGTAGTGCCACGGCCGGTTCGCAAAAGGCCGCTCCATGCCATGATGGCGGAACGTCCGGAGGCGCTCGGCCCTTTCAGCGTCATTTGTCAATACGAGACCGCCTTCACCGGTGGTGATGTGCTTCACCGGATGGAAGCTCAGGATCGTCATGTCGGCGATGCTTCCTACGGGCCGGTTGCGATACCGGCCGCCCAAGGCGTGCGCCGCATCCTCGATGACAATCAGGCCCATCCTTCGGGCGGTCTCCATGATGGGATCGAGTTCGGCCGGATGACCTCCGAAATCCACCGTTAAAATGGCCTTCGTCCGGTCGGTGATCATCTTTGCGACACCGTCGGGGTCGATGTTGAGGGTATCCGGCCGGACATCGGCGAAACGCGGTGTCCCTCCGCAGTAGACGACTGCGTTGGCAGTCGCCGCAAACGTCAAAGGGGTGGTGACGGCCTCGTCGCCCGTCCCGATGCCGGCAGCGTCACACGCTGCGTGGAGGGCCGCCGTTCCGTTGCAGAAGGCAACACCGTACTTGGCGCCGCTATACTCGGCAACCGTCTTCTCAAACGCCTCGATCTTCGGGCCCTGTGTGATCCAGTCGCCTTCAAGGACCTCCACCACCGCAGCCACGTCCTCATCGCCGACGGATTGCCGGGCGTACGGGAGCCACACCTCCCGAACGGGATCCCCCCCATGAAGGGCGAGGGATCCCACAATCGAATCGGATTTCCCAACTCTCACGTTCAAACTCCGTTTCGCCATCCCTAAGAACGAACCCCCGGCGCCAAAACGAACCTTTCCATCGGGTCGCTCTCGTTTGCCGAGGGCACGAATCCTTCACCCGCAAAAAGCCTAACGGAAACCTCATTGCGTTTCCATACAAAGGCAACGGCCGGGGTCCCCGCCCACCGGAATTGCATCTCCCGAATTCCCTTCGCCAGGATCCAAGACCCCCATCCCTTCCCGCGGTGCAGAGCAGAAACGGAGATGCTGACGATGGCTTCCCCGGCCTCTCGTTCGAACCGGACGACACCGAAAGGATCATCCCCTTTCCAGCCGATCAGGATGATGTCATCCGGAGACCCCAGCTTTTTCCGAAACCACATTAGATGCTCCCCCCACGGAATCGGGTCGGGGGAAGAAGAGATTCTTCTCACCTCCGAGTCATTGCGCCAGTGCCACAATGTCTCCGCATTCTCCAACCGGGCATCGCTAACATGCAATCCCGATCTGTCTTCTCCCCAGCCGGGAGCGCCGCCTGATTGCCCAAATCCCCGCGGATTTTCTACAGGAGCCCGAGCGGCGGATGAATCGCGTTTCGAGCCGATCTGAGCTCCCATCCGGTCTTCTTCGCAACACATCAATCAACTCCCTCCCTCGATAAGATCGATCCAGATCAATCCTCTGGATTCGCCCCACATCACGAACCCGATGTCTCGGCCCCTCCATTCCAGCTTGTGACAACCGCGGTGCTGTACCTCCCTTAACCAAAGGCCAGGTGTCCTTGAAAACCAAAATGCTTGCTTGTTCCAGTTTCCTGTAAAGGGTTTCCCCCGTATCGACCGGTTCAACCTCGACTTCTCTCCGGACGATGATGTCGCCGGTATCAACGTCGCGATCAATATAGTGCAGGGAGACACCCGCGGGCGTTCCGTCC
>JASLXW010000002.1 GCA_030740135.1 Nitrospinota bacterium | reverse complement strand
GCCGTTGACGTTGATGTCATAGACCGCCTTCCAATCTTCGAGCGTGACCTCGGTGTAATCGCAGCTTGGACCCGACACCCCCGCGTTGTTGACGAGGACATCGATTTGGCCGGATCGCTCCAAAGTCCTGCCGACCATCTCTTTCACTTGGGCCTCGTTCGTGACGTCCGTCCCGGCGGCGATGGCTGAGCCGCCCTCCGCTTCGATGTCCGAGACGACCCGCTCCGCCTCCCCGGCGTCCCGGTCGGCCACGGTCACAAGGGCGCCCTCTTTCGCGACCGCCCGGCTCATGTGCTCGCCGAAACCCCTGCCGCCTCCGGTGATGATCACGGTTTGTCCGGCCAGACTGCCAGCCATCTGAATTCCTCCGTCCTTCGCAGGTCTACGGGAAGGTCAGGTCGATCCCGCCCGGGTTTGAATCTCGCGGTGGACTGCCAGCATCCGGTCCGTGTTCCGGGAAATCGGGAACCGCTCCGCCAGCCGCCGGGCCGAGCGCCCCATGGTCCGGCGCAGGTCTTCATCGAACAACCGCTCCAGCCTCGCGGCCAAACCGTCGGCGTCCGTCGGGTCCTCCAGGATGAGCCCGGTCTCCCCTTCGGTCATAATTTCCGAGGCGCCGCAGGGCTGGCTCAGTATACAGGGAATCCCGCTCGCCAGGGCCTCCAGGGCGGCGAAGCCGAAGGGCTCGTACAGGGACGGGAGGACGAAGACGTCCGAGGCCCGGTATGCGTCCGCGGTTTGCGTCTCCTCTCCGGGGAATCCGACGATTTTCCCCACGCCTAGCCGCCGCGCCATGCGCGCGGCCGCGGGCCTTCGTCCCGGGGGAGCGATGATCAGAACCCGGATCCGCCTCGTCCCGTTTCGGAGCTTGGCCGCCGCGCGCAGGAGGTGAACCAGGCCCTTTCGGAAAAAGCCCGAGCCCACGAACAGGACGACGAAATCGCCGGGATCGATGCCGAGCGCCTTTCGAATCTCATCCTTCCTTCCGGGGTCTTCGGCGGGGGAGAACTCCTCGAGGTCCACGCCGTTGTAAATGACGGTGACGTCTTTCTCGGCGAGGGCGTCCCCCTCGGGCGCGCCGTAATGCCGGAGAATGTCCTCGCGGACCTTCCTCGAAATGGCCACGACCCCCGTGGAGGCCTGTTTCGAGAAAATCCGCCGCTCGGTCGAGAGATGAAACGCGTGGAGCGGGTCCAGGCGTCTGGCCATCCGCGAGGCGGGCGGCAGGTGGGCCGCGGCCACGCGAAGCCACTCCCGGTGGCATCCTTCGCCGGCCCGGTAAATCCCCCGGACGGGCGTCCGGTCGAAGTTGTAGACGGTGTCGTACCGCCCGCCCCGGAGGGCGTGAACCACGCCGCGGGCGAAGCTCCACGCCTTGAGGACCGACAGGCCGCCCAGCCGGCCGACGGGGCGGCGGATGATCGATCCGGGCAGCGCCTCCCAGTGGCGGGCGAAGAGGTGGACCTCGTGGCCCCTCGCGGCCAGGTCCCGGGCGAATCCCCACACGTAGCGCTCGACGCCGCCGCGGCGGTGGGCGGCGATCCGCACGAGGGCGATCCGGAGGGGGCGGTCATCGTTCATGAGGGGGGCGCTTCCATCCCGATCCATCCTTCCGACTCCCGTGCGCCTTCCGCCGCACCCGTTGTCATTTCGAGCGCGGCCAGGAATCTCAAGCGCCTGTTGTGTTCGACGGCCGCGAATGAGCGAAGCCCCCGGGCCGATCCCGGGATGGCGGAGGGTCCGCCGGAAGGGGAGCATCCTCTATCCGGAAGGGGCCGGGGGGAAGGGGGGGACCCGCTACCCCGACCCGCCGAGCATTTCCAGAAGGGTTTCCACCCGCCGCCGGTGGGTGTGATCCCGCAGGGCGCGCTCCATCGCCTTGCGGGACATCTCCGCCGTTTCGTCCGGGTGAGAGACGTGGTATTCGATGAGCCGCCGAAGGTCCGCCTGGTCGCGGTAGGTGGCGATCTCTTCGCCGGGCGTGAAGAACTCGCCGATGTCCTCCTTGTGGTTGGTCAATTGGAACCCTCCGCTTCCGGCGATGCTGATCGAGCGGTCTTCCAGGCTGAAGACGCCGCCCCCCGGATGCTGCGGGTTCAGGTTGATCCTGGACGCCGCGTAGACCCGGACCTTGTCCTCGTTGGGGAGGACGCCTTGGTAACGCTCGCGAATCCAGTCGCTCTCCACGTCTTTCCAGCGGCCCTTTCCCCAGATGCGGAGGTCCACCTCCGGCCCGACGATTCCGTCCATCAGGGCCACCCGGAACGGATAGGGCGATCCCACGAAGCTCACGTCGGCGCCGAACCGGCGGCGGTCCTCCTCGCTCAGGTCGGGCGGACGAAAGTATGCGGGGTCGTACCCATGGGGCAGGTATCTTACGTGGTCGATCCCCTGGGCGCGCAGCTCCCGCTCGAAATACCGGTCCTTCGTCAGGAAGAGCCGGTAGGCCTGGATCACCTCGAACGGCAGGGGGGGGTAGACGCCCGCCAGGCCCCAGGGGTTGTCGTTGTAAAAGTTGACGGTGACGCAGGAGGTCTTCCGGTTTACGGTGCAAACGGTTTCGGCGGATACGTATCCCCCCCGGAAGACGAGGAGCAACTCCGCCTTCCAATCGCGCACCCGTTCGACGAGGCGCTTGTTCATCCGATGCACCCAGGCCCTCCGGAAGTTGGAGTAGGCGAAGCTCTTCTTCCGGTAGTAGAAGACATCGGTCTCGTGGCCCAACTCGCATAAGGCCCGGTGATACCCGTACTGCTCGACGCCGGGGACGTTCGCGCGCTCGTTGGTGACGATGAGAATTCGCATGCATCCATTCCGTTGATGGAAGGCCCGTTCGGATTCACCCCTTCTCGGCGTTTTCGGCGCCCGCCTTGCTGATCAGAAGGTCTCCCAGGATCAGATGAGGCAGGCCGGACCGCTCAAAGGTCTCAATCGCCTCGGAGGGCCCGCAGACGATCGGATCGCCGTGAAGGTTAAACGACGTGTTGAGGACGGCCCCCACGCCCGCCCGCTCCTCGAAGCGTCGGATCAGCCGGTCGTACGCCGGGTTGTCCTCCTCGCGCAGGATCTGGGGCCGGGCGGTGGCGTCGTAGGGATGAACGGCCGCCGCCAGGGCCTCCCGCCCCTCCGCGGTCGTGTCGAAGGCCAGCATCATAAAGGGCGACGACAGCGCCCCGCCCTCCGGTTGCCGAAGGTAGCGGGCCGCCCCCCCGGCCCGGACGGTCGGGGCGAAGGGCATCCAGAAATCCCGGCTCTTGATCATTTTGTTGATGCGGGCCACGACCCGGAAGTCGCGGGGATCGGCCAGGATGGACCGGTTCCCCAGGGCGCGCGCGCCGAACTCCATCCGCCCCGCCATCCGCGCGACGACCCCGTCCCGGACGAGCAGCTCGGCCGCCCGGGTCTCCATGTCGGCGGGTCGGGAAACCTCGTGGCGGTCCGAGACCCCCGCCCGGCGGAGGGCCTCTTCGATCTCCCGGGAGGAAAACTCCGGTCCGAGGTAGAGGTCGTCCAACGGGTGGAACCCGGAGGCCGGGCGTCTTTCCGGCCCTTCCCCGTAATGGACCTGATAGGCCGCGCCGATCGCGTTGGACTCGTCGCCGCAGCTCGGCATCACGAAGAGCTCGCCGATCTCGGGAAGTTGCGCCAGGACCTGGTTGGCCTTGACGTTCATGAAGATCCCCCCCGAAAGGGCCACCCGCCCCGGCGCTGTCCGGCCGCTTCCGTTCGTCTCGGCGGCCAGCCGCAGGCTCTCCCGCGTCCAGGCCTCGAGGAGTTTCTCCAGGTGGTCCTGGGCCGCGGCGGCCACCCAGTCGAAACGCATCCGGGCCAGCTTCATCATCAGGTGGGCGAAGCGCCGCTTCCGGACCCGCCAGCGGAACCGGGCGCCCTCCTTTTTCCCCGCCGGGACGTACTCCAGCATCTCCCGGAAGATCCGGTTGACCTCCTCGCGTCCGTGGGCGGGCGCGTAAGGCGCCATGCCCATCACCTTGTGCTCGTGCTCCAATTGCCGCATCCCCAGGAAGACCGTCACCAGGGAATAAAAGCTGCCCAGGGACCCGTGGGCGCTCCGGCTCGCCGAGAGCCGCCGGATGCCTTCCGGGGTCGCGCGGCTCACCGTGGCGCACAGGCCGTCGCCCGCGTTGTCGTTGGTCAGGATGAAGGCGTCGCCCCCCGCGAAGGGGGAGGCGTAATAGGCCGCCGCCGCGTGGCAGCCGTGATGCTCGACGGGCCGGACGCTGGACGCGGGGACCCCGACGTGGGCGGCGACGCTTGAGACGCGCTCGTCCGGAGAGAGCGGGCGCTTGCGCCGCAGGGCCCGTCTCCTTCGGCCCGATGGGGAAAACGGGGGCGGTCTCCAATCCCCGGGCGAGCGGGGGACCTCGAAATAATCGTCGATGTACGCCTCGTCCCGGGTCACGCGGTCGAACCATTCCGGATCCATGGCCTCGCGCCCGGCCAGGGCCACGGCGTCCGGGGCGTCCGCGCCTTCGGGAAGAAACCCCAGACAGTACTCGACCGCCCGGCGGGGATAGCCCCCTTCGTTCTTCTTGCGGGTGAACCGCTCTTCGCTGACGCAGGCCGCGACCCGGCCGTCGACGAGGAGGGCGGCGGTGGCGCAGTGCGAATCCGTTATCCCCAGGATCGCCGTCATCGGCGGCCTCCCCGCCCGGCTTGCGCGGCGGGCTGATCGGCGCCGTCCACTCCTTCCGGCGGCGCCCCGCCGGCGTCGCCCGCGGGTTCCGCGGGCAGGCCCAGGGCCCGCCGGTAGACGCCCACCATTCTCCCGGTCCAGGCGCGCCGGTCGTACTCCCGCTCGGCGCGGTCCCGGGCGCTCCGGCCCATGTCCCGCAGCCGCTCGGGATTGCGGACCAGCCGTTCCATGGCGTCCGCCAGGGCGGCCGGGTTCTCGGGGGGGACGATCAACCCGTCCGCCCCGTCGCGGAGGAGCTCGCGGACGCAGCCCACGTCCGTCGCCACGACGGGCCTTCCGAGCGCCATCCACTCCAGGACGGCCCGGCTTGTTCCCTCCGAGCTCCGGGCGGCGAACAAGCCCGCGTCGGCGGCCGACAGGGCGGTGGGGAGGTCGTTGCGGAATCCCAGCAGGTGGACGGCGTCGCCGATGCCCATCTCCGCGGCCCGCCGGGCCACCTTCTGCTGATCCCCGCCGGCGCACGCGGGCAGGAGCCGGGCGGGCAGGCCCCTTTGCCGGAGCCGGGCCAGCGCCTCAAGGGCCGTCATGTGCCCCTTGAGGCGGATAAAGCTCGAGTTCATGCCGAAGACCACGTCGGAATCGGGGATTCCGAATCTCTCGCGGTCGCCCCGGCCGTTCAGGCCGGGACGGAAATCGCGCGCGTCGACGCCGCCCCGCAGGGTGATGAGCCGAGCGGACCGGAACGCGCCCGAGCGCTCGAAACCCGCCCGGATCTTTTCGGTCGCCGCGACCACTTGGTCCGTGGCCCGGTTATAGAGCCAGCGGTTCGCCGGATGCGTCCGGACGGGTTGGAGGATGTGTCGGGAGCGGATGAGCGCGGCGGCGGGCCGATTTTCTCCCCCTCTCTCCCCCCCCCCGCCGAGGCGCAAGGTCGCGGCCGCGAGCCAGTGTTCCTGGCCCCGGTGGGCGTGGAGGACCTGGATGTCGGCGGCGGCCATGAGGCGGCGGAGTCCCCGGATGTCTCTTCGCCAGACCGCCGGCCTGAGTCCCGATTGGAAGGAGAAGAACTCGATCCGCCGGATGCCGGCCTCGGCGGCCTTTTCGGCGACGCCTTCGCCCTCTTTTTCGCGGCACACGAGGATGACCTCATGGCCTCGCTCCTGCAACCCGAGGGTCAGGGAGACGGCCGCCCAGGCGTCGGAGCTCCAGCCGCGGCAGCTCATCAGCTGGAGGACGCGGAGCGGCCCTTCCCGCCGGCCTTCGGACACCTTAATTCGTCCCGAGAGCGCCGGCGGGGGACGCTTCCCGGGCGGGTTTGAGAATCGGCGATTGGAGGAGGAGGAGCCGGGCGTAGAGGCCCTTCCGGGCGAGGAGGGCGTCATGGGTCCCCTGCTCGATGAGCCGGCCCTCGTCCAGGACCAGGATCCGCTCGGCTCGGCGCACGCTGGAGAGCCGGTGGGCGACGATGAGGGTGGTGCGGTCCCGCATGAGGATGTTGAGGGCCTCTTCGACCAACCGCTCGGATTCGGAGTCCAGGGCGGAAGTGGCCTCGTCCAGGATCAACAGGACCGGGTCCCGCAGGACCGCCCGGGCGATGGCCAGGCGCTGGCGCTCGCCGCCGGAGAGCTTCGCGCCGTCCTCGCCGATGAGGGTGTCGTACCCCTCGGGCAGATCGGAGATAAAACCGTGGGCGTTCGCCGCGCGCGCCGCCGCCTCGATTCGCTCGGGCGGGACGTCGGGCAGGTTGTACGCGATGTTGGCCGCCACGGTGTCATGGAACAGGACGGTTTGCTGGGTCACGACGGCCATGTGCGCCCGCAGCGACGCCGGGTCGTACTCCGACGCGTCCTTTCCGTCCCAGAGGATGCGTCCGGAGGTGGGCGCGTACAGGCCGAGGACCAAGTCGAGGAGCGTTGTTTTGCCCGAGCCGGTTTGGCCGACGATCGCCGTCACCTCCCCTTTGAGGATCTCGATGTCCACGTCCTGAAGGACCGGTGCGTCCTCGTAGCGGAAAGAGACCCGCTCGAATTGGATGGAGCGTTGGAGCGCGGGGGCCCCCCGGCCCCCGCGCCGGGTCTTCAAGGCGGCGGATTCATCCATCAGGCCGAAGACCGCGTCGGCGGCCGCCATTCCCTCCTGGAGGGTGTGATACGTGCGGGACAGGCGCTTGAGGGGACCCATGATCAGCCCCAACGCCGCCAGGAAAGAGATGAACTCCCCGGGCGTCCGGACGCCGCTCAACACTTGGTGGCCGCCGGCCCACAGAATGAAGGCCGCCCCGGCGCCGCCCAGGATCTCGACGACCGGATGGCTGAGCGCCCGCACGCGCCGGGCCTTCATCGTCAGACCGAAAAATCGCCGGTTGCGCTTGGAAAAACGGGCGAGCTCGTGGTCCTCGGCGTTGTAGGCCTTGACGACGCGGGCCGCCTGGAAGGCTTCTTTCATGGCCGTGTTGATGTCGCCCATCTGCGTTTGCATCCGCCCCGTGATGCGCCGGATCTTGCCGCCCAGGCGGCCGATGATCAGACCCAACGGCGGAAGGACGACGACGAAGACGGCGGACAGATACGGGTCGCGGTAAAAGGCGATACCCAACAGGAACAGCAGGCCGAAGGTGTGTTGTCCCAGGTCTCGCAGCCCCGACGCGGACGCCTTCTGCAACAGCGCGATGTCGTACGTGATCTTCGACATCAGCTCGCCCGAAGTCTTCCGGACGAAGAACGAGAGCGGCATTTCGTGAAAGTGACGATACAAATGGTTGCGCACGTCCATCACCATCCGCTGGGAGAGCCAGAACATGAAGTAACTCTGGCCATAAGCGAAGATTCCCTTGACGATATACGAGAGGAGAATGACCGCAACGATGAGGTTCAGCATCCTGACGTTCTTTGCGATGAACACGCCGTCGATCACATCCTTGGCGATATAGGCGGGAATGGCCGTGACCGCTCCGAGGACGACCATGCAGATCCCGGACAGGACGCACCTCCGCCAGTACGGCTTGAGATAACCGAGGAGGCGAAGATATTTATTCATCGCTGAAGGTCCGTTAACGGGACGCTTTTCAAACAGATATCCACAGTTCGAGTATAGGCAGGATGAGGCCGGTCGGCAACCGGGGTGTTGCGTCCTAAGACGGCTTTCCCTTTTCGGCGCGGCTGAGAAGCTCCCGGTAAAACGCCACGGCCCGGCTGGCCTGTACGGGACGATCGAAATCCTCCCGGGCCTTTTCCCGCGCCATGGCGCCCAGCGCCGCCGCCCGCTCCGGATCGTGAAGCAGACCGATGACCGCCTCGGCCAGGGCCCGTGCGTCGGCCGGGGGGACGACCGACCCGGTTTTCCCATCCTCGACGATCTCGTCCAGGCCGTCGCGGGCCGCGACGACGCAGGGCAGACCGTACGCCATGGCCTCCAGGAGCGCCCGGCCCGTGCCTTCCGATCCGCCGGACTGGAGAACGAAGACGCTCATCCGGCGCAGGATGTCCCGGAGGTCGCCGCCCCAAAACCCCGCCAGGATGACTTCGCCCCCCGCGCCCAGGCCAAAGCCCAGGGCCTCGGCCCGCCGGACGATCTCCCCCCGGTGCTCGCCCTTTCCCGTGATCAGCAGCCGGGCCCCCGAGATCCGCTCCCGGATGGCGCCGAACGCCTCCAGGAGCGTGGAATGGCCGCGGTTCGGGGCGAGGCGGGAGACGGTTCCCACGACCGGCCCCGCGGCGTCCAGCCCCAGACGCCCCCCGGCGGATTCCGCTCCCGTTCCGGGTCGGAAAAAATCCGCGTCCACCATGCCGCGCTGGGTGCGGACCCGCCCGGGGGGCAGACCGGCGGTCTCGACGCACCGCTTCCGGATGGTGTCCGAGACTGCCAGGAACCCGTCCGTCCGGGCGTAGCAGAACGCCCGGTGGAACGGGTCTGTATGGACGTGGCGGGGGAGGTGAAAGGTCCGCACCAGGGCCGGCGCGGAAAACGCCTTGCCCCGACGCGCCGCCAGCGCCGTCCAGTGGTCGTGGGAGAGATGGGCGTGAACGATCCGGACGCCGCTCCCGGAGATGAGGCGGCCCAGGCGGCTTCGGTCCCGCAGGAAATCCCCGGGTCCCCATCGCCGGTTGAAGTGGAACCCTTCGAAGGGCAGACCCTCCGCCCGGGCCCGCTCCTCGAGCAGGTTGCCGGCAATGGCGGCCAGGAGGACGCGGTGGCCCAAGTCCCGAAGCGCGCACGAAAGCTCGAAGACGGCCGATGCGGCCCCCGTCAGCCAGGGGCTGCTGACGACTTGGAGGACCGAGAGCCCCGTCCCGTCCGTCAACGTCCGTCCCCCCCCCCCCCCCGCCCCCGGGCGGCGCGGAGCGCTTCCTCGTAGATGCTTTCCAGGCCGTTCAACATGGCCTCCAGGGAGTGCCGCTCGCGCACCCGGTTCATTCCCGTTTTTCCCATGCGCTCCCGCCGCGCGGGATCGGCCAGCAGACGCTCGACGGCCCGCGCCAGCGCGGCGGAGTCTCCCGGCTCGACCAGAAGCCCGGTCTCCCCCTCGCGGACGACCTCGGGGATGCCCCCGACCCTCGTTCCCACGACGGGCACGCCCGTCGCCATGGCCTGGAGGCCCGCCTGGGGGATGCCGTCGGTTCGCGTCGAGGCGATCACCAGGACGTCGAGGGCCGCCATCACTTCCGGAATGTCCTCCCGAAAGCCCGTCAGGGTGACCCGCGCCGTCATCTTCTCCGAGCGCACCTTCTCGGCGACCAGGTCCCGCCAAAGCCCGTCGCCGACGATGAAGAAGCGGGCTTCGGGATTTCGGGCGGACAGGATCCGGGCGGCCTCGATGAAGTGGTCGTGGCCTTTGGAGCCCCGGAGCTGCGCCACGATCCCCACGACGGGCGTCCCCTCGCCGAAGCCGAACGCCTCGCGGAACGGCCGGCCGGAGACGTGCGGGCCGAACCGCCCGAGGTCCACGCCCGTCGGCAGGGTGATGACCCGATCGGGCGGAACTCCGCACCGGCTCACCAGGTGGTCCCGCGTGGCGGACGCCGTGACCAGGATGCGGTCGGGGATCCGGTAAACCGGGTTCAGGCGGTGTGCGCGGACCGGGATGGATACGTGGCGCGTGCGGAAGATCACCGGGACGCCCGCGCTCTTTCCGGCCAGGCCGGCGAGCCAGCTGTCCTTCGAGCTGTGGGTGTGAAGGATGGCGGGCCTTTCCCTCCGGAGGAGGCGGAAGATCCGCACGAGGGCGAGGGGGTCGGCGACGCTTCGGATCGGGGCGGGCAGGAAAGGGAGCCCGCGGCGGCGCGCCTCTCCCTCTATCCCGCTGCCCGAGGGCCCGGCGACGCGCACCCGGTGCCCGCGCCGGCTCAGGTGGTCCGCCTCCAGAATCGTGCGGGCCTCCTGCCCGCCCCATCCGGCCGAGGATTCCGTATGGAGGATGTCAAGCATCCGGGTCCTTCGTCAGCTCCAGGAGCCGCGCGTATTTCGCGAAGACGTAAAAGGCGTCCAGGGCGGAGAAAATGAGGCCGTCGATTCCGTCCGTGAAGCCGCGCATCAGGACCAGGTTGCGGAAAAACCGGACGGGGGGCCGAAGACAGAGGTGGGTCCACCGGGGGCGGACCCCCCGCGCCTGTAAATCCAGGGCGGCCAGCTGCGAGTAGCGCTCGAGCCGCCGCAGATAGTCGCCCAAGTCCTCGTAGCTCCGGTGTTCGAGGGCGCCGCGCAGGGTTCCCGTCCGGCCCTGAATCTCGACCGATTCGTGCACGCCCCGGTCGTTGAACCGTCCCGCGTGTTTGCGAAACAGGCGCATCTGGTAATCGGGGTAGAAGGATTTGCTCTTCATCCACCGGCCCCAGAAGATGTTCCGCCGAGGGACGAAATAGCCGTCGCATTCCGGTTCTTCGCGGTCCAGGAGGGTCTGGATCTCCCGTTTGAGATCGTCCGTGACGCGCTCATCGGCGTCCAGGCTCAGGATCCAGGGGTGCGAGGCGTTGTCCAGGGCGAAGTTTTTCTGGGCGGCGTATCCGGGCCAGGGATTTTCCAGGACGCGCGCCCCGTGGCCGCGGGAGACCTCCCGGGTGGCGTCGGCGCTGCCGCCGTCCACGACGATGATTTCGTCCACCCAGCGCAGGCTGTCTAGGCAGTCGCCGATTCGGGCGCTCTCATCCTGCGCGATGACCGTTGCGGAAAGTCCTCGTCCGTTGCCCATGCCCCGGCTCCGCCTCCCGTCCCTTCCCCCCTCCCCGCCGTCGGGACGGGCCTCCGGACGCAGGGGGCTACTCCCCCCCGCCCCCTTCCAGGGGTGACGCCTCGTCGATGAGCATGATGGGGATGTCGTCGCGGATGGGGTACTTGAGCTTGCACGCCTCACACGTCAGCCAGCTCCCGTCCTCATCCAGCCGGAGCTCCCCCTTGCACTTGGGACACGCCAGGATTTCAAGAAGTTCTTTGTTGATCGCCATCCAACTTTCTCCTTCGCTGCCATTCGTATTGGCGCCTGATGCCGTCGCTCAGACCCATCCGCGGAGAGAAACCCAACTCCCGCTCCGCGCGGGAGACATCCGCCCAGGTGTGCCGGACGTCCCCCGCCTGCCGATCGTGATAGCTCCGCTCCGCGCGGCGCCCGGAAACCTCTTCCAGGATTTCCACCACCCGGTTGACCGAGGCCCGTTCGCCGCCTCCGATATTGTAAACCGTCCCGTCCCGCCCCCGCTCCGCCGCCGCGAGGTTCGCGGCCACCGCGTCGCCGACGTACGTGAAGTCCCGCGTTTGCTCCCCGTCGCCGTAGATCCGGATCTCCTCTCCGCCCAGCAGGGCGTCGATGAACCGGTTGAAGGCCATGTCCGGCCGTTGGCGGGGGCCGTACACCGTGAAGTAACGCAGCGAAACCACCGGCAGGCCGAACTGCTTCCAGTAAAGATAGCCCAACTGCTCGCCGGCAAGCTTCGACACCCCGTAGGGGGAGATGGGCCGGGGCGTCGCGTCCTCCGGGGTCCGGGCCTCCTCGGCTTCTCCATAAATCGAGGACGAGGAGGCGTAGATGATCCGGCCGACCTTTCCGTTTCCCGCGGACCCCGCCTGCCGGACGGCTTCCAGCAGGCGTTGGGTGCCCAGGATGTTGTTGTCGGTGTAGGTCCGGAAAAAATCCCCCCAACTGGCCCGGACGCCCGCCTGGGCCGCCTGGTGAAACACCCGGCTCACCCCCCGCAGGAGGCCGCCGAGGTCGAGACGGGCCAAGTCCCCCTCTACGAGCTCGAAGGCGGCTTCGCCTTCCAGGCCCGACAGGTTCGATTCCTTCACCTCCCGGGCGTAGTAGTCGGCGAAGCAGTCGAGCCCCAGGACTTCATGGCCCTCGGCCGTCAAGGCTTCCGCCAGATGGGAGCCGATGAAACCGGCGACGCCCGTAACCAGACAACGCATTTTCAAGCGCGCCCTTTCTCCTCCGCGCCGGCCGCGATCCCGGCCCGGGCGATTGCGCCCGGGGGGTCCGTCCGCCGGTCCGCCCAAAGCTCGAGGGCGCGGCCGGCCGCTTCGGCCGGCGTGATCTCAGTCAGGCATCGGATGCCGAAGCCGGGGCACGTCTTCTTGTAGCAGTGGCTGCACGGGAGCTCGTGATGAACCACCGTCCCCCGGCCGCCGCCGGGGGGGCCGGGGCCGAGCGGCCCGTTTCGGGAGGGCGTCGTGGGGCCCATCAGGGCGACGGTGGGGACGCCCAGCGCCGCCGCCAGGTGAAGGGGGCCCGTGTCCCCCCCGATGAACATCCGGCAGCGCTCCAGGAACGCCGCCATCTCCCGGACCGACGTGGGGGGGATCACCTCGGCGGGTGCCCGGAAATTCGCGCGCAGCGCTTCGGCCAACGGTCCCTCGTCCTTTCCCCGGACCACCAAAAGCTTCGCCCCGGTATCCCCGGCAATCCGGTCGCCCAGCGCGGCGAACCGCTCCACCCCCCAGCGCTTCGTCTCCCAACCCGCGCCCGGGCATATCGCCACCACGGGAACCTCGGAGGTCCAGCCCCGGTCGGCGAAGAAGGTGTCGGCCATTCGCCGGTCCGACTCCGTGAGGGCGAGGGGGAACTCGATGGCGATGTCCCCCTCGATCCCCAAGGGCCCCAGCAGCGAGAGGTTTCGCTCGATCACGTGCTCCGCCCCGCTCGGCGGCGCGACGGGATGCGTGTAGAGCACCGAGGCCGCGGGCTCCCGGCAGCGGTCCGAATCGAACCCGATCCTTTTTTTGGCCCCCGAGAGCCGGGCCAGTATGGCACTTTTCAGCAGCCCCTGGAAATCCAGCGCAACGTCGAACCGGCTCCGGCGGACGCGCCGAACGGCGTCCACTGGGCCGGCGGCCCCCCTGCGAAGCCGGCGCCACAGCCGGGTGTCCATCACGTGGAGGTCGTCCAGCAGGGGGTGTCCCGCTAGGAAGGACGCGTGGGCGGATTCGACCAGCCATTCGATTCGATTTCCGCCGGAGGGTCCGCCCCCGTCGCGCGGAAATTTTCGGCGCAGGGCCGAGAGCGCCGGCAGGGTGTGGAGGATGTCTCCCAGGGAGCCGAGCCTGATGATTGCAATTCGCACGGGTTGTGTCCTCTACGGCCTTGCGTCCGGATCTCCGGGATCGGGACGCATCCGCGTCGCGAGTTCCGTTGATGACCGGGTCTTCGGGTCTCCGGTGATGGCGGTCTCGCCGCCGTACTCCAACACGACGTCCCGCTCGGGGACGGTCTCGACGGTGTAGTCCGTCCCCTTGGCGTGGACGTGGGGTTTCAGGAGCCTGAGCAGGCGGCTGACGTCCCCTTCCCCGAACAGGATGAGGTGATCCACGCAAGAAAGGGCCGAGAGGATCTCCAACCGGTCCTCCTGCGTCATCCACGGCCGGCCTTCTCCCTTCAGGGCGCGGGTGGAGGCGTCGTCGTTGACGGCGACGATGAGAACGTCCCCCCGGGCGCGGGCCCCCCTCAGGTAACGGATGTGGCCCACGTGAAGGACATCAAAGCACCCGTTGGCGAAGACGACCCGGCGCCCCCGCGCCTTCAGCCGTTCGACCGTTTCGGCCAGGGCCTCGGCGGTCAGGACTTTGGACGCTTCCTCCGTCACAGGACCTCCAGCAGCTCCCGTTGGGACACCGTGGCCGTTCCGCGCTTCATGACGACGAGTCCCCCGGCGATGTTGGCCAGCCGGGCGGCCTCCCGCATGCCGGCCTCCGCGGCCAGCGAGAGGCAGAAGGTTCCGATCACCGTGTCGCCCGCGCCCGTGACGTCGGCCACGTCGTCTCCGCCGAAGATGTCCAGGGATTCGGGAGGGCGACCCGCCTCGAAGAGGACCATTCCGTGTTTCCCCCGGGTGAGGAGGATCCCCTGAATTCCCATCCGCTCGCGCAGCGCTTCGGCCTCGCGGAAGAGCTTGTCATCGTCTTCCGCCGCGTTTGGCGGGTCGCCCAGCACCGCGTGCATCTCCTCCTCGTTGGGCGTCACCGCCGTCACTCCGTGAAAGCCGCGCAAGCCGTAGCGGGAGTCCACGAGCACGGGGAGTCCGCCGTTCGCGGCGCGCTTGTCTTTGGCCAGGTCGTTCACCGCGCGGAGGACCTCCGGCCCCACCGCGCCCAGGCCGTAATCGGAGATCAGGATCGCGTCGGCGGCCTCCGCCCGCTCTCTCAGCGCCCGGGCCAGCCGATCGGCGGCCTCGCGGGGAACGCAGCCTTCTCCCTCCCGGTCGATGCGGATCACCTGCTGCATCGTGGTGTTGGTCCTTCCGGCCAGGATCCGCATCTTGACGGTCGTTTCGATCTCCGGCGGCCGCACGACGCCCGAGGCGTCGATGCCGCGCTCTTGCAGGAGGTCCGAAACCTCCCGGCCGGCGTCGTCGTCGCCCAGCAGTCCCAGGACGGAGACCTCGCCGCCCAGGGCGCGGACGTTGTTGGCGGCGTTGCCCGCGCCCCCGAGCCTCACCTCCCGGGAGCGGCGCCGCAGGATCAGGACGGGCGCTTCCCGGGAGACGCGATGGGTCGTTCCCAGGAGGTATTCGTCCGCGATCAGGTCGCCCAGGACCAGGACGCGCCGGCCCCCGAAGGCTTGCGCCCGCCCGTGAAGGTCGGCGTCCATCAATCCTCCTTCACCCCCAGGTCGCGAAGGATCCAGCGGGCGGCTTCGCTCAGGTCTTCCACGACCGCGTCCGGTGGGGACGGCCACCCCGGCCCGTTCCAGCGCAACTCGCCCCGGCCGTATCCCGTCAGGACCAGAATCCCCCGCGCGCCGATGCGCGCCGCCAGCTCGAGGTCCCCCGCCCGGTCCCCCACGACGTAGCTTCGCGCCAGGTCCAGGCTCAGGTCCTCGGCCGCCCGATGGGCCAAACCCGGCCGGGGCTTCCGGCACTCGCTGTCCCGGTTGTAGGGCGCGACCTTGCCGTGCGGGTGATAGGGGGAGTGGTAATGCGCGTCGATGTGCGCGCCGGATTCCGCCAACCGGCGCTCGATCTCGCGCCGGACCTCGTCCACGAAGGACTCGGGAAAATAGCCCGCGCCCACGCCCCCCTGGTTCGTGACCACGGCGACGCGGATACCGGCGGCGTTCAGCATCCGGATTCCCTCGGCGCTCCCGGGCAGAAGGGCGAGGCGGCTGATGTGATTGAGGTATCCCATATCTTCGCAAAGGGTCCCGTCCCGGTCCAGGAGGACACCCGGTCTCAGGGGGCTATCCATGGCTCGCTCCCGCGCCCGCCCGGCTGGAAGCGGAGGCGCGGAGGGTTTCCCGGACGGCCCGATAGACTCCATCCACGGCCGTTTCCTCCATGCATTCGTGGCCGTAGGGGCACTGTTTCAGGAAGCAGGGCGCGCAGGACAGGTCGCGTCGCAGAACGGTGTGGCGGTCCCCCAGCGGTCCGGTGCGTCCCGGATCGGTCGGTCCGAACAGGGCCACAACGGGCGTTCCGACGGCGGCGGCGATGTGCATCGGGCCGGTGTCTCCGGTCAACAGGACGGAGAACCGCCGGAGCAGGGCGGGGAGGAAGGCCACCCGGTCCTTTCCCGCCAAGTCCACGGGCGCGGTCTTCATGAGCGACGCGATCCGCGCCGTCAGCGGACCCTCGGCCGGGCTTCCGAGCAGGACGATGCGGGCCCCCTCGGATTCGGCCAGCCCGTCCGCCGCCGCGGCGAACCGCTCGGCCGGCCAAAGCTTCGTGGCCCCGAATTTCGCCCCCGGCTGAATGCCCACGACCGGCTCGTCGGGATCGATTCCGTGCCGGAGGAAGACCTCACCGGCAAAGGTTTCGGCCTCCCGGGAGACGCCGACGCGGGGGATGCGGGACGTGACGCTCACGCCGGCCGCCTCCAGGAGCGCCAGGTATTCGTCCACCTGATGCCGTCCGCCGCCGCGGGGGGGGGGGAGGCGCGGGACCGGGTCCGTGAGGAGGATGGACCGGCCGTCCCGCCGGTATCCGACCCGCCGGCGCGCTCCGGCGGCGAGGGCCAGCAGGGCCCCCCGAATCGAGTTGGGCAGAACGAACGCAAGGTCCATCCGGTCCCGCCTGAAGGCGGCGGCGGCGCGGAAATCGGCCGCCGCCCCTCCGGGCCGAAGGCGAAGCTCATCCACGTCGGGATGGTCGATCAGGATGTCCCCGGCCCAGGCCGTGGACAGGCAATGGATCTTCGCGGCCGGAAAGGCTGAGCGCAGGTTGGCGAGGACGGGGGTCGCCAGGACGGTGTCGCCCACCCAGGTCGGCCCCACGATGAGGATGTTCATGGGGAGATCCCCGGTCCGTCCGCCCGGCCCGCGCCGGGGGCTCCCGCAGGAAGTCCGCCGCCGCCGACGGGCGCGGCGCGGCGTCCCTTGGCCGGCCCGCCCGCGGGTTGGGTCCGCCACCTCCGGTGTATCCAGAGCCAGTGATCGGGGTGCGCCCGGACGGCGTCTTCGACCGCCCATTGGGCCGACAGGCGGCTCGAGATGTCCGACAGCGTCATCGTGACCTCGGCCATCGCGGCCGGACGCCGGTTGTCGCTGCCGTTGAAGATCATGTCTTCCATCCGCTTTCCGCGGAGGGTCTTCGGCTGCTGCTCCCCCAGCACCCAGCGGATGGCGTCCACGACGTTGCTCTTGCCACACCCATTGGGGCCGACAATGCCCGCTACGCCCGAGCCGAACTCCAACCGGGTCCGTTCGACGAAGGACTTGAATCCCTGAAGCTCGAGCCGCTCGATGCGCATGACACCCCCTGATCGGACACCCTTAACTCATTTCCAGGCTATTGTATCCGTGTGAGGCCCGGATGAAAAGCACTAATACAACAAATTGTGGATCGATCCGGATTTTTCCACTACATCTAGAGGTTCGGTGATATCGCGACGGATCACGCTTCGTTGAGGCCCGACGAGACACTGCCTTGGGCAACGGGTTTGCGGGCCGGGGAAAGTCCAGCTTTGGTGAATCCTTGACCATTGAGAGCAATGTTATAGGAGGAAGTCGGACGGGCCTTGCTGAAAACCGATGGGCCTCGGGGGCCGGCGCCCCCACTACCGCTGGAGGAACACCAGTCCGTTCTTGGCGGCCTGCTGCTCGGCGCTCTTCTTGCTCGTCCCGGTGCCGGTTGCCACCGTCTCGCCGTGAATCTCCACCGCGACTTCAAAAACCTTTTCGTGCTCGGGCCCTTCTTCGCGCATGACCTTGTAAACCGGAATCAATTTCCTGGATCGCTGGACGAATTCCTGAAATTGGCTCTTGAAGTCCAGGTGGGGGTCCATTTCGCGGTCGAACAGTTTCCGAATGAAGGCGGTCGCGCCCGCGTAACCGCCGTCGAGAAAGATGGCCCCCGTCAAAGCCTCCAAGGCGTTGGTGAGCAGGGAGGCTTTGTGCCGTCCGCCGGTCGCGGTTTCGCCTTTGCCCAAACGGAGATAGGCCCCCAATTCGAGAATTCTGGCCATCTTCGCCAGGTGGCTGGCGCTCACGAGGCGGGAGCGGATCTTCGACAACTCCCCCTCGTTGGCGTTCGGGAACTCCACGAAATATTGTTCGCTGAGGACAAGCCCCAGAACGGCGTCGCCGAGAAACTCCAGCCGTTCGTTGTGCGGCCGTTTGCGTCGTTTTTCGTTGGCGTAGGAACGGTGCGTCAGCGAGGATTCCAGGAGGTCGATGTCGCGGAACTCATACCCCAGGCGCCGCTGAAGGACGGAAAGCTCCTCCATCCGTTCCGGGGACAGCTCCGAATCATCCGCCATTGAGGCCGCGCTGAAGGACAATGGATGCGTTGGTTCCGCCAAATCCGAAGGAGTTGGTCAGAGCGAATTTCGCGTTGGTTTCCCGCTCCTCATTGGGCACATAATCCAGGTCGCACTCCGGGTCGGGGTCTTCCAGGTTGATCGTGGGCGGGATCACGCCCCGGTCCATGGCGAGGAGGGTGAAGACCGTCTCAACGCCGCCGGCGCCGCCCAACAGATGACCCGTCATGGACTTGGTGGACCCCACCGGAATTTTATAAGCCAATTCGCCGAACACGTTCTTGATGGCGTTGGTTTCATTGACGTCCCCTTGGGGCGTCCCCGTGCCGTGGGCGTTGATGTACCCGATATCTTCCGGTGTAAGCCCGGCGTCCTCGATCGAGCGCGCCATGCACCGGGCGGCGCCGTCGCCGACGGGGTCCGGCTGGGTCATGTGGTGGGCGTCCCCGCTCATGCCGTAACCCACCACCTCCCCGTAAATGCGGGCACCCCGCTTCTTGGCGTATTCCAATTCTTCCAGGATGACGACGCCGGCCCCCTCGCCGATGACGAAACCGCTGCGGGAAGCGTCAAAGGGGCGGGAGGCTTTTTCGGCCGGTTCATTGTGCGTCGAGAGGGCGCGCATGGCCGCAAATCCCCCCACGGCCAGCGGACAGATCACCGATTCCGTGCTGCCCGCGATCATCGCCACGGCGTCTCCGCGCTCGATCAGCCGGGCGGCGTCACCGATGCAGTGATTGCCGGTGGCGCAGGCCGTGCAGATACAAGCGTTCGGGCCCCGGGCGTTATGCCGCATGGAGATCATGCCCGAGGACATGTTGGCGATGAGGCCCGGGATGAAGAACGGGGTGATCCGGCTGGGGCCTTTTGCTTGCAGGACGTCGTGAATCTTCTCCAGCATCGGCAGACCGCCCAGGCCCGCCCCGACCAGAACACCGACGTCATCGCCGTTGGAATCGTCGATCGTCAGGCCCGAATCCTCCAGCGCTTCCTGCGTGGCCGCCATGGCGAAATGGATGAACTGGTCGACCCGCTTGATCTCTTTCTTTTCCATAAAATCTTCGGCATTGAAATCGCGGACTTCCCCCGCCACGTGGCAGCTGAACTCGGAGCAGTCGAAATAGGTGATCGGGCCAATCCCCGATTTGCCCGCGACCAACGCCGACCAGGTCGTTTCCACGTTGTTGCCAATCGGCGTGACCAGGCCCATTCCCGTAATTGCGACTCTGCGGCCGTTTTTCATCTTTCTACCCGTTGTTCCTTATGCAACGTCCGTTCAGAAAGACCCTGTCCGGCCGAAGGGCGATCCCGCAACCCCATTGCCGATCGGAGTCGCGGCGGAATCATTGAATGTTTTGCTTCATTCACAAGGATTTGAACCGCACATCAAGCATCGGGGTCTATTTGACATCGATCCCGTGTTCATCGATGTAAGCGATCACGTCCTTCACGGTCGTGACCTTTTCGACGTCCTCGTCCGGGATGTCCACGCCATATTCCTCTTCCAGCGCCATCACGAGCTCCACGGTGTCTAACGAATCGGCGCCCAGATCCTCGATAAAAGAAGCCTCGTCCGTCACCTTTTCGATGTCAACGTCCAACTGCTCAGCGACCAACGCCTTGATCTTTCCGACGGTCTCTTCCGGTAACGCCACACCCAAGCCTCCTCTACGCTGACCTGACCGCTTCAGAGAAGCGGGAAGCTACATGTAGAGCCCCCCGTTCACGTGAACGACTTGACCCGTAATATACCCCATGTCGGGGTCCGCAAGGAATCGAACGCAACGGGCCACATCCTCCGGACGGCCGATCCGGCCCAGGGGGATTGCGCCCAGCAGCCCCTGCCGATGCTCGGCCGGGAGCGCCGCCGTCATGTCGGTCTCCACAAACCCCGGCGCCACCGCGTTCACCGTAATGTTCCGGGAGGCCAGCTCGCGCGCCAGGGACTTCGTCAAGCCAATTTGGCCGGCCTTGGACGCCGCGTAATTGGCCTGACCGGCGTTTCCCATCTCCCCCACCACGGAGGTGATGTTTACAATTCTGCCGTATCGCTGCTTCATCATCGCCCGGGTCGCCGCGCGCGTCACCCGAAACGTGCCGCCCAGGTTGGTGTCCTGGACCACGTCCCAATCCTCGTCCTTCATCCTGACAAACAGGCCGTCCCGGGTGATCCCGGCGTTGTTGACCAGGATTTCGAGCCCGCCCCATTCATCGAGAACCCGTTTCACGCCTTTTTCAACAGCATCGGGATCGGCGACGTTCATGGGGACGGCCAGGGACCGGCCCCCGATCGATCCCAAATGGGCGGCCCATTCCTCGGCGCCCCGGGAGGTGTGAAACGTAAAGGCCACGTCCGCGTCATCCGCCGCCAGGGTTTCGGCGATGGACCGTCCGATGCCTCTCAGTCCCCCTGTGACGAGGGCGCGCTGTCCTTTGAGGGACAAGACGTCTTCTCCGTAGATCGCCGTCCGGGCCGGGCGGAGGCCCGAGACATTCGGAAAACCCTCAAAGGCGGATCGGGAGCTTACCTTCCGTCTTCCGGCGGATCAAGCGAGAGCCCCCAGCGTCCGCTCCAGACTCGGCGGATCCCCGACCTGGAAGGTCTTGGCGCCCTCGACGGTCCTGGAAACCAGTCCCGACAGCACCTTGCCCGGCCCAATCTCGATAAAGGTGTCCACGCCCGCCTCGGCCGCCTTCCGGACGCTTTCCTCCCACCGGACCGGGGAGGTCACCTGGCGCCTGAGCGCCTCTTTGGCCTCCATCGGCGACCGGTTCAGAGTAGCGGATGCGTTGTCGATCACCGGAAACTTCAGGTCGTCGAAGTCCATCGCGTCCAGGTCCAGGGCCAGGCGATCCTCCGCCTCCCGCAACAGGGCGCAATGAAAGGGGGCGCTGACCTGGAGAAACCGGACGTAGCGGGCGCCCGTCTCTTTGCAGGCATGCGCCACCCGCTCCACCGCTCGGCGCAACCCGGAGATGACAACCTGAGTTGAAGAATTGTAATTGGCCGCGACCACCTCTTCCCTGTCCTCTCCGCACAAACGGTCCACCTCCCGCGGCTCCAAGCCCATAATGGCCGCCATCGCCCCTTCACCGGGGGGGACGGCTTCGCTGATGTAGGCGCCGCGCTTACGGACGAGGTCCAGGGCGACGGAAAACTTCATGGCCCCCGCGGCAAGCAAGGCGGAATATTCCCCGAGGCTGTGGCCCAAAGCCATCGTGGCGGTCACCCCCTGCTCGGCCAACACGTTGAACCCCGCATAGCTGTGCACGAGCAGGGCCGGCTGGGTGTTGACCGTGAGGCGCAACTCCTCCTCGGGCCCTTCGAAGCAAAGGCGCTTCAAATCCATGCCCAAGGCGTCATTGGCCTGCTCGAAGATTTCACGGGCCCGCGGGAAACGCTCACAGAGCTCTTTCCCCATGCCCACCTTCTGGGAACCTTGGCCCGGAAACAGAAAAGCAACGCCATTCGTCGTCATGGATTGCCTCTTTCGAGTGAAGTCGGGGATTATGGGATCATAGGGTCTTTGGGCAGGCCATCCATCAACCTACAGGATGAGCACCGTAGCGCCCCACGTCAATCCCCCGCCGAAGGCGGCCAACAGCAGGGTGTCGCCCGGGTGGACGCGGCCCTCCCGGACAGCCTCGTCCAGGGCGACGGGGATGCTCGCCGAGGAGGTGTTCCCGTACTTGTGGATGGTCAGCATCACCTGGTCCTTCGACAGGTTCAGGCGCTTGACCGCCGCGTCGATAATCCGGATGTTGGCCTGGTGAGGGATGAACAGGTCGATTTCCTCGGCCGTCAGCTGGTTGTGCCGGAGCGCCTCCGCACAAACTTCGGTGAAGGCCCGGACCGCAAACTTGAACGTATCCCGGCCGTTCATCTTCAGGGTGTGCAGATCCCGATCGACGGTCTCCCGGTTGATGGGGGTGACCCTGGACCCCCCGCCCGCCACCGTCAGCGTCTCGCCGTTGCTGCCGTCGGAGTATAAGTGGCTGGACAGAATGCCCCGGCCGTTCTCCGAGGGGGCCAGCACCACCGCCCCCGCTCCGTCTCCCCAAAGGACGCAGGTGGCCCGGTCCTCCCAGTTGACGACGCGCGTCATGATCTCGGCCCCCACGAACAGCGCCCGCCGGGCCGACCCGGTCCGGATGAACTGGTCGGCGACACTCAGACCGTAAACAAAACCCGAGCACGCCGCGTTCACGTCAAACGCGAAGGCCCGCTTCGCGCCGAGGCGGCTTTGCAGCCAGCAGGCGGCGGATGGGCAATAGGTGTCGGGGGTGATGGTGGCGACAACAATCAGATCCAACTCCTCGGGCGCGACGCCCGCGGCTTCCAGCGCCCGCATGGATGCCGGAAAGGCCAGGTCCGAGACAGCCGCATCGGACGCCGCCCTCCGCCTTTCGGAAATGCCCGTCCGCGTTTTGATCCAATCATCGGAGGTGTCGACGAGACCTTCCAGATAGTCGTTGGTGATCACTTCATCGGGCACAAAGGCGCCCGTGCCGATGATCATTGCGGATTTCAAAAGGCCTTCCCTTCTTCCCGGATCTGGGGCGGCGGAGGACTCGGCCGCGCGGGTGGAGCGGGCGAGGATTAGGTCTCCCCTGATTCATCGGAAAGGTGAATGCTCTCGCGCAGCTGCTTCCAAATGCGGTGGCCCACGCCCTCGCCGCTCTCGGCTTCCGCATTCCGGACCACTTCGTCCCGAATGCGGTCGACCAGGTTTCCCCGACGGGCATTCCGGGCGGCGCCGATGGCGTTCTTGATGGCCTTGGCGTTCGATGTGCCGTGGGCTTTAATGCACACCCCGTTGATTCCCAGCAGGGGCGCTCCCCCGTACTCGGTGTAATCCATCCGGCGAGACAGGGAGCGCAGACCGTTTTGAATGAGAAACATGCCGAGTCTGCCCCGAATGGATCCCTCTTTTTCCTTGCGGAAGGCCTCGGTGAAGACCTCCGTCACGGCTTCGGTGATCTTCAACGCCACGTTTCCCGCAAACCCGTCGCACACCACCACATCGGCCGCTCCGCGAAAGACGTCGGTCCCTTCGATGTTGCCCAGGAAGTTGAGCGTGCTGTTCTCCAGCATTTCGAAGGCCGACTTGGTGACTTTATTCCCCTTGGATCTTTCGGAGCCGATGTTAAGCAGACCGACGATCGGATTTTCGATTTTCAGAACCGTTTTCCCGAAGGCGTGTCCCATGATGCCGAACTGGAGGAGGTGTTGGGGTTTGCAATCCACGTTGGCGCCGACATCCATCATAACGCAAAAACCCTTTGCGTTGGGGATCAACGCGGTGATGGCCGCACGGTCGACCCCCTTGATGGTCCGCAGAATCACCGTGCTGATGGCGAGGAGCGCCCCGGTGTTGCCCGCGCTGACGGCGGCGTCGGCCTCGCCCTCTTTCACGGCTTTGATGGCGCGGCGCATGGAAGAATCGAGCTTTTTTTTCAGGGTCTCGATCGGCGAGTCGTCCATCTCCACCACTTGCGTAGCGTGACGAACGGTGATGGGAAGCGATTCCGCCTCCAGACTCCCGAGCGCCGGGCGGATCTGGTCCTCTTGGCCGACCAGGAGGATATCGACGCCGAATTCCCGGCAGGCCAGGACGGCCCCTTCAATCACCGCCGAAGGGGCGTTATCCCCCCCCATGGCATCCACGGCGATCTTCATCTTCGGGTTCTCCGTCCCTCAGGATTCCTTGGGCGAGAACACTTCGCTGCCCTTATAGTAACCGCAATGCGGACAGACGCGGTGAGGGAGCTTGACTTCGTTGCATTGTGGACAACGCGAAGAGGCCGGACCCGGAACCTTGTTCTGGTGGCGGCGCTTATCCCGCCGAGAGCGGGAATGTTTTCGCTTGGGAAGCGGCATGGCTTAACTCTCCTTCGATGGAAACGCGCCTTTCAGACGGGCCAGGGCCTCCCAGCGGGGGTCGGCCGATTCCTGAACGCATCCACACGACCCTTCGTTCAAGTCGGCCCCGCATTCCGGGCATAGGCCTTGACAATCGGTCCGGCAAATGGGTTGGAGCGGAGCGGCCATCAACAGGTGATCCCGGATGGCGTCCCGCAAGTCCAACCGCCCGCCCCGGTAAATGTACATGTCGGGCTCATTGGAGGCGACTTCCACCTCCTCGCCTTCGTCGGTTTCAGCGGATTGCTCCGGAACGAACGTGAACACGGTGTCCACCGAGAGATCGACGCCGACCTCTCGAAGGCACCGAGAGCATGGAAACGACACCCCGGCCTTCACCGTTCCGCGGCAGAGGACATCCACTCCGAACCGCTGAAGGGATCCGGTCCATTCGACGGGTCCCCGCCAAGCGCCCTCCTCCACGTCGAACTCGAAAAAAGAAGGATGCTCGGAAAAGCTTAGATCATGGCTTTCTTCGGGGATATCGTCAAGGTTGACGGTCCATTGAGTCCCGGCCATGCCCCCCATATCCTCCGTGGTCCCGAGAGGCCCCCGTCAACACAAGCTTAACGCTTTTTCCATGTTCAGCCATACAAACACCCGTATATAAGAATTCGCGCCCGCCTTTGTCAAGCGAGAATCCACACCCGGAAAGACGCGATGATCATAAGCATAACAAGTTATTTATCAATTGATTACATGAATCTCCTCTCTTGAATTTATCCTGCCGGTCCATTGGCCGGCCGCCCGCGAAGCAGGGCGTCCAGGATTCCCTCCCGAAGGCCCATGTGCGTCACGTTCAAGGTTTCGACCCCGATCGCCCGAATCAGGCTTCGCAGGATTGCAAGCCCCGGGACGATGACGTCCTCCCGCCCCCGCTCCAAGAATTTCTCTTTCGAGCGCGCCTCCAGGTCGGAGTCGGCAAGCCGGCGGTATATCGCCTCCAAAGCCTCCCGGGAAACGGAAGTCTGAAAAAAGGCCGGTGCTCGTTCAGGCGCCACCTGTCGCCTGATCGCCGCGAGGTTCAGGGCTGTCCCGCCCGTGATGAGAACCGAGGCCACACCCTCTTTCGACAGTTGTATCGCGCCGAACAGCCGTCGGAGGACCTGCTCCACCTCGGCTTCCAATTTCCTGAGTGTTTCCGGGTCCGCGGGCACCCCGAGCGGGAAGCGACGCAGGAGGTCCAACACCCCCACGCGCTCGCCGGCGTGTCGAAGCGAAGGTTCTTCCCCGCGGCTCCGGGGTTTCCCGACCCAGATGAGCTCCAGGCTCCCGCCCCCGGGGTCCGCGATGAGCGTGGGGCCGTCCGGAACACGCGCCGTGAGGAGCGCCCCCTTCGCTGTCCATCGCGCCTCTTCCCCGGTCGAAAGGATCCGCGTGGGCAGGCCCGTTTCCACCTGGATTCGCCGCGCGAAGGCGGGTCCGTTCCGGGCGCCGCGCATCGCCTCGGTGGCGACGATTCGGGTCCATTCGGGCGCTACGCCGAACCGCTCGATGGCGGAGCGGAATTCCCCCAGGATTTGGAGCGTCCGGTCTTGTCCGTCCGGCGCGAGGTCTTGCCCCGGCGCCAGGTTTTCCGCGAGGCGTGAAATCCGGCGCGCCTCATGAAGCGACCGAAAAGGGACGGGCGGGTCTGCCGGTGGGGCCTCCGCGTCTCGCGGCGCCCGCGCCGTTTCCGGGCGGGGCTCGGCGATGTGGAGACGGACCGCCAAACTTCCCAGGTCGATGACCGCCGCGCGCCTGGACACAGGACCCTCGTTAGAAAACCCACCGGAGGAGGAGATCGATCAAAATGGTGATGCCGGCCGCGATGGGAATGGTGGCGACCCACGATTTCAGGACGGTCCAGATCATTCTCAGGTTCAAGGCGGAGATTCCCCGGGCCAGTCCCACGCCGATCACCGAACCGACGAGGGTGTGGGTCGTGGAAATCGGCATGCCGATCTTGGAGAAGAGCAGGACGGTCGTGGCCGCCCCGAATGTGGCCGAGAACCCGCTTGAGGGGGTCATGTCCGTTATCTTCTTGCCGATGGTTTCGATCACCCGCTTTCCGTAGGTCGCAATCCCGACGACAATCCCAACTCCCCCCAACCCGAGCAGCCACAACGGGACAGGGACACTCAGGGAAACAACGGCCCCCCGGATCCCGGCCACGACGACGGCCAGCGGGCCGATGGCGTTGGCGACGTCGTTGGCCCCGTGGGCGAATGCAACGTAGGCCGCCGTCACAACCTGAAGCCACCGGAAGACCCTTTCCGCGTAGTCCAAGCCTTCTACGCCCCGAATCAGGTGCTTCCGGATGATCCAACTGCCCAGCGCGCCCAGAACGGCCCCGGAAAGCAGAGCGATGCCTATCGCCTCCCAGACGGGCAGGTCCAGCTTCAGGTTCTTCAGGCCTTTGTAGATGATGGACAGGGTGAGGACAACGAAAACCAGCGCCATCAGATAGAGGTTTTTGCCTTGGATGGCCTCCCTGGGGTCCTTGGCCGTGAGGATGGTTCGGCGGATGTACGTGAACATCGTGAACGAAATCAATCCCCCCATGACGGGGGAGAGAAACCAGCTTCCCACGACGCTTCCCAGAACGCCGTAGTTGATCGCCCCTAAACCCGCATTCAGGATTCCAAAGCCGATGATGCTCCCGATGATGGAGTGGGTCGTTGAGACCGGCAGGCCGAAATGGGTCGCGATGTGAAGCCAGACGGCCGCGCCGATCAGGGCCGCTAACATGCCCCGGACCAGCGCCTCCGGGTCCTGGAGGAACGGCGCGGGGTCCAGGATTCCCTTGCGGATGGTGTTGGTTACGTTGGAACCGACGAAGAACGCCCCGGCAAACTCGAAGATGGCGGCGATGACGACGGCCTGGCGCAGGGTGATCGCCCCGGTGCCCACCGATGTGCCCATGGCGTTGGCCACGTCGTTGGCGCCGATGTTCCACGCCATGTAGACACCCACCAGCACCGCCGCCGGCAGGAGAAAGAAGGAATATTCCACGTTCCCGGCCGCCCCTCGCTCGGTGATTAACCTTTCGACAGGAGCGCCCGGAGGCGGTCCGCGGTTTTCTCGGAAAAGTTTGCCAGGTCCCCGATCTTCTGGAAGATCTTGGACCACTGGAAGATGGACACCGGGTCCATCCGGTCTTCAATGTCGTACATGTGCTTCACCAAAACGAACTGGGCCTTGTCGGTCTCCCATTCCAGCATCCCGATATCGTTGATGCGCTCGAAGAGCCGATCGGCGTCCGGTCCGCCAAAGGCCGAGCCGATTAGGCGCTCCACCTCTTCGACGACTTCGTAGGTCCGGTGGAAGACGGCCAGGCTTTTCCCGAGAAAATCCCGCAGGTCCCGCGCAAGCTCCTCCGGAACGATCATCTTCCGCAGGGTCAGCATGACGCAGAGGTCCTCGACCGAGTCGGGAATGGAGTCCATCTGTGAAAGGACCGAGAAAAAGTCGCTCCGGCTCACCGGCATGAACAGGGAGCGGGGCAGATGGTCCCGGATCTCGTTCTTGATGATGTCGGCTTCGTGCTCCAGCTTGAACACGCGGTCGGTGAGCCGTTGAATCTCCTCGGTGTCCTCCCGGAACACGGCTTCAAACAGCGGAGGAACGAGGTCGATGCACGCCTTCGTCTTCTTGATGTGCTCATGAAGGGGGCCGAACGGCGACTTTCCAAACAACTGGGCGATGGTTCTCATGACGGAGCCTCCCCGGGAATGGCCCGAAAAGCAGGGGGGATCTTCACCCGGTCAAATCAGGGCGCAGAGGTGAATTCTTGAGAGCGGGAAATCGGATTGAAAGAAAAGAGCCCGGAAGGTTTCAACCCCCATCAAGATGATCACGGTGCGTCCGCGCGTATTCGACGTATTGACGCGCGGATTTCCGGATCATCTCCAATTCTTCCGCCTTGACCTCCCGGCGGATCCGGGCGGGCACGCCCGCGATCAGGCTCTTCGGAGGGACCTGGGTCCCCTCCCTGAGAACCGCGCCCGCCGCGACGATGGAACCGGTTCCGACCACGCACCCATTCAGGACCCGCGCGCCCATGCCGATCAGCACCTCGTCCTCCACAACGGACCCGTGGACGATCGCCTGATGGCCCACGGTCACGTCGCGGCCCACCCGGACGTCATGTTGCCGGTGCTGGCCGTGAAGGACGCACCCGTCCTGGATGTTGGTGTTTTCTCCAATCGAAACCAGAGAAACGTCCCCGCGGACGACGGCGTGAAACCAGATCCCGGCGTTTTCGCCGATCTCGACATCCCCTATGATCACTGCTCCAGGGGCCAAGAATACAGAGGGTGGAATGCGTGGAGAAATCCCCCGATGGGGGAGGACGACCGGTTTCACCGGCCTACGGACTGGGCGGCGGCGAGATTGGCGCCGGGCTGGGACTCGACCTTCCGGACCCTCTCGTCCAGGTGGGCGAACAGGAGGTTCCAAACCCGCAAGAAACGCTTCCGATCCGGGATGGAGACAGGAGCCCCCGAGACCCGCTTCAACCGAAGGGGATTCATGAGCTTTCCGTCCCGCCGGACCCGGAAATCCAGGTGCGGCCCGGTGGACATACCCGTGCTGCCCACGTAGCCGATGATATCTCCGCGTGTGACACGCTTGCCGCGTCGGACCCCCCTGGCGTACCGGGAGAGGTGGTGATAGCGCGTGGTCCATCTTTCCCGGTGTTTAAGCTCAATCGTCTTTCCACCCTGACCGGACCACCGCGCCGTAACGACTACGCCGTCCGCCGCCGCGCGCACCGGCGTCCCGTAAGGCGCCGCGTAGTCAATCCCCGGGTGGGGCCGGTGAATCTTCAGGATGGGATGGAATCTCCGGCGGGAATACCCTGACGAGATTCGGGTGTAATTCACCGGCAATCGAAAGGAAAGGTTGTGCAGGGGCTTTCCCTCTTGATCGTAATACCGAAGTCGGCCGTTCTCACCTGGAAATCCGATGGCCCGATGGACCTTGCTGCCGGTCTCCAATTTCGCCGCGAAAACCCGGCCCCAGCGCCGTCGCCCGTTTGAAGCCGAAATCCACTGTTCAGCGGCGATGGAAAATACATCCCCCGGCTGGAGGTCGGAACTGAAATCCACCTTCCAGCTAAAGACATTGGCCAGGGCGATTGCCAAGGCGCCGTTGCCGCCCGCGCGAACAACCGACTGGTAAAGAGAGCCCCGTATCTCTCCCTTCAAAATAGCCATGGTGCGGTCCGCTCTCCGGAGACGACCCCGCTTATTGCGGGACCGCTTGATATCCCGTCTCCCGCGACGGCGCTTCCAAATCTCGGATGCGGGCTTAATCTTCAATTCATCCCGTTTGGGATCCCACTGGATGACTTCCTCCCCGATTTGGATGTGTCTGACGTTAAACGTTTCCCAGACACTCCGCGCCAGGAGGCGGGTCTCCGCGGATGAAGGGATCGTCGATTGATATCCGTCGATGAGCCCGCGCCGAGGGGCGCCCATGGGCCGCACGGCATCGGGTCTCGATAGCGAGGCCAATCCACGATCTCGCCGGCGTACGGACGCTGGAGTCTTGCGCGATTTCGTCATGCGCGAAACGCGTTGCCTCATTTTCCGCATGACGGGGATATCCCCGTTCGGTCGGGCCAAAGAGGGTCCATCCCCGCGAAGCCCCGCGGCCCGTAACCTGGCCGCCGGAGGCTCACGCTCCCAGCGCGTGCTCTTGGCGTACACAAGGCCGGTCCGTTTCACAGCCTCCGGCCAGGGGGTCGGCTGCGGGAAAACGGGGGCGGGTGGGGCGTAGAGCCTCGCCACCTCGGTTCCCCGCTTCCGTCGTTCACGCTTCGCGAACACCGGGACGGGAAGCTTTTCTTCCACCGGCCAAGGCGTTGGCCGGTCCAACGCGGGGGCCGGCGGGACGGGCGATTTCACCACTCGCGGCGTCGAGATTCGCGGTTTTGTCTTTGGCGCTTGATGGGCGGGGGTTTTGACGTCGCGGGATTCGCGTTTCGGCTGCCTGGCCATGTTCGGCGCACGGGCGGGATGTTTCGCCGGTCTCGACAAGCGCGCCGGCGGTCCTTTGACCGGGTTCGCGTCCGAGGGAGGACCGGATTTTAGAGGCGTGACTCGCTTGATGGACTTCGGAACGGCCGGCTCGGACGACGAATCCACGCCGGGCCTCACCCGCGCCAGGAGATCGAGCCCCGGTTTCTTCTTTCGGGAGGCTTCGGTATCTCCGGTCTTCGCGAGAGAAGGGGCGGGCAAGCGGGCGGGCGGAGAAACGGGCCTGGAGCGCCCTTGAACGGCGGGGCCCGCCGGGATAGATGCGGGGGGGCGAATGGAGGCCGTCACTTCCGAAGGCGCCGGCCCTGCCGTCATGGGACGCTCGGCGCGGGCATTCCAGAACATGGCGAACTCGCCCGCCCCGATCGCCAGGATCAAGAATATAACGATCCCCGCGAAATCCGCGATGTCGAGGCTGAAGGGACGGCTTTTCTCCCTTCGGCGCAACCTATTCATCGAGCCGAGGATTCGGCTTATGCGATACACCCAGTGGCACCCTGCTGGAACAGCAGCTTTCCGCCGCCCTCTACACGCCTCGGCGGACTGAGCAGAAATCCTTATGGATACTACCAATTCAGTTCAAATGAGGCAAGTCTTTGTATGGGTTCAAGACATATGAGACACGGGGGCCGTTTTTTTGAATGTTTCCAGGTCCTGGGCGGGCGTCAGGTAGTCCAGGTTCTGGTGAGGTCGAATATGATTATAGATCTGCTCCCACTCGCGCAGCCGGACGTTGAGCGAGGCCACCGTCCAAGGGAGTTCGTACACCTCGTAGAACTCCTCCCTGTGGGTCCTGTTGGCCCGCTCCACACGGCCATTGAGCTTGGGCGAGCGGGGCGGCAGCTCAAAGAGCAAAATCTCCCGCTCCGCGCACGCCGCCTCGAACACCGCCCGGAACTCCGAGCCCCCATCTACCTGAATCGCCCGCAGCGGGAACGGGGCGCGCGCCTGAAGGGTGTCCAAAAACCGCCGGGCGCAAAGGGCGGTGGCGCACGAGAAAACCTCCATCACGTCCCAGCGCGAGACCATGTCGCGGGCGGTGAATTGCTTCAACC